>JBAQER010000763.1:0-20512 GCA_049286845.1 Bradyrhizobium sp. | reverse complement strand
CAAGAACTCAAGGACCGCATCATCGCTGCCATGGATCACTTCAACGAGAACCCGGTCGTTCACACTTGGTCCTACAAGCTTAAAAAGGCCGCGTGATAAGATTCGAACCATGGAAACGCTCGACTAGGGACTTGGGTGCGGAAACCGGTGCAACGCGGACAGTAATCCGGTGATTGCGGACAGCAGGTGATGGCGGCGTAGAGAGGACTCCCGTCGACAGTCGAATCAGGTGATCGGTCTCCCTGGCAACCAGGGGGAAACCGATGCCGGCGGAGAGATTGTCGATGAAGAAGATACGTGACGTGCTGCGTCTGACGCACGCGATGGGGATGAGCCGGCGACTGGTCGGCGAGGCGACGGGGATCGGCAAGACGGCAGTCGGCGAGTACGTGCGTCGCGCGGCCGTGGCGGGTCTCAGTTGGCCGATTCCGGACGAGATCGATGATGCCGAGCTGGAGCAGAGGTTGTTTCCGCCGACGGATGCAGTGTCGTCCGCAGCGCGCAACGAGCCGGACTGGTCGCACATCCATGCGGAACGGAAGCGGCGCGGGGTGACGCTGGCGCTGCTCTGGCAGGAGTATCGCGCCGAGCACGCCCAAGGCTACGCCTACAGCTGGTTCTGCGAGCGGTACAGCGACTGGAGGAAGTGCATCTCGCCAACGATGCGGCAGACGCATGTGGCGGGCGAGAAGCTGTTCGTCGACTGGGCGGGCGACACGGTTCCGCTGTTCGACGCCGCGACCGGACAAAAACGCCACGCGCACATCTTCGTCGCGGCGCTCGGCGCATCCAATTACACCTACGCCGAGGCGCGCTGGACTGAGATGCTGCCCGACTGGATCGGCGCGCATGTGAACGCGCTCGCGGCGATCGGCGGCGTGCCGAAGGCGCTTGTGCCCGACAATCTGAAGGCCGGCATCACGAAGCCATCGCGCTACGAGCCCGGCATCAACCGGACGTACCAGGACCTCGCCGACCACTACGGCTGCGTTGTGCTCCCTGCCCGCGTGATGAAGCCGCGCGACAAGGCGAAGGTCGAGGTCGCTGTCCAGATCGTCCAGCGCTTCGTGCTGGTGAAGCTGCGCAATCGCCGCTTCTTCTCGCTGGCCGAATTGAACGCCGCGATCCGTGACTGCGTAGCGGCGATCAATGCCAAGGTCATGCGCCGCGTCGGCAAGAGCCGCAACGAACTGCTGGAGACGCTCGACCGTCCGGCGCTCGATGCGTTGCCGAACGCGGCGTACTGCTATGCGGAATGGAAGCGGGCCCGCGTCGCGCCCGACTATCACATCGAGATCGCCGGCCACTACTACTCGGTGCCGTCGAAGCTGATCCGCGAGATCGTCGAGACGCGCATCACCAGCGCGACGGTCGAGATCTTCCACAAGGGCCAGCGTGTCGCGAGCCATGCGTTCTCGGCCGTTCGCAATCGGCACACCACGATCACCGAGCACATGCCGAGCGCGCATCGCCGCTACGCGGAATGGACGCCGGCCAAGATGATGAGCGAGGCGGCCAAGGTCGGTTCGGCGACCGTCGCGCTGTTCGAGACGATCATGAAGGCAAAGCCCCATCCGGAGCAGGGCTTCCGGTCGTGCCTCGGCATTATCGGGCTCATCAGAAGTTACGGCGTAACACGTCTCGAAGCCGCATCGCGGCGTGGCAACGACATCGGCGCGACCAGCTACGGCTCGATCGCCTCGATCCTCAGCACGGGCTCGACAAAGCCTACGCAACCGAACCGACACCGGACGTCCCGCCGATCCGGCACGGCAACATCCGCGGCTCTCGCTACTACCACTGAGAACAGCCGCAGATGTGACCCACAGGCGGGTGAAATGGAAGGAACGAAAATGCTCACACATCCAACCGAACAACGGCTCATTGCGCTCGGCCTCGCCGGCATGGCGAAGGCGCTTGAGGAGCAACGACGATTGCCCGACGTCGCCGCCCTCGCGTTCGAGGAGCGGCTCGCCATGCTCGTCGACCGCGAGGCGATCGAACGCGAGAACAAGCGGCTTGTCAGTCGATTGAAGTTCGCCTGCCTTCGACAGAACGCCGTCGTCGAGGACGTCGATATGAAGGCGCCGCGCGGGCTCGACAAGGCGCTGTTCGCCAAGCTCGCTGCCGGAGACTGGATCGATCAGCATCAGAACCTGATCGTCATTGGTCCGACCGGCGTCGGTAAAAGTTGGATCGCTTGCGCGCTGGCACACACGGCGTGCCGCAACGATCGCTCGGTTCTTTATCATCGCGTGCCAAGGCTGTTCGATGCCCTGGCACTCGCACGCGGTGACGGCCGGCATGCACGCCTGCTCAAGACCATCGCGCGCGTCCAACTGCTGATCCTCGATGACTGGGGTCTCACCAACCTGACGCTGGATCAGGGCCGAGACCTCCTGGAGATCATCGACAATCGACATGGTCGCGGCAGTACCGTCGTGACCAGCCAGCTCCCCGTTGAGAACTGGCACGAGGTGATCGCCAATCCCACGGTCGCCGACGCCATCTTGGACCGGCTCGTCCACAACGCGCATCGGTTAGCGCTCACGGGCGAAAGCCTGCGTAAGGCCGCCGCCAAGCGCGCCGGACTTGACGTCAAGCAGGACGCATGACCCCATGAAGCCGTCGACGGGAGCCGCTGTCCGCCTTCACCGGAATACGCAATCATATCCGTCATAGCCGTCACACTGCAGGAATCGCCCACGGAAGCCATTCAGGAATCGCTCGGCATGTTCGCCGCTTCGTCCCGGCGCGTAGCGGAACAGCACAACCGGCGGACCAGTGCCACCATGCCCACGATCATCGGCAGCAATTGCCCAAAAGAACCCCTTCTTTGTCTGCCCGCGCCCGGGATCGAGGACCGGCGCCGTGGTTTCGTCCATGAAGAGACGATCCGCTGCCGACAGATATACGCATCACACCGTCGCGCACCTGCGGCCACACGAACTTGCAACCCTCCAGCCGCTTGTGCACCAGCACCAGTCCCGTTCGGTCCCAGACCAGAATCTTGATACGATCAGCTCGTTTCGCGCGGAACACAAAGGCCGCCCCATTGAACGGATCAAGCCCGAACATCTGCTGCACCAACGCCGCAAGTCCATCATGCCCTTTACGGAAGTCCACCGGGCGTGTCGCCACGTACACCTTCAGATCGGCACCCGGCGCAATCATCGTGATGCTCGCATCGCCAGGATCACACCAGCCAGATGCTCAACCTCGACTTCCGTTCGGATCACAACGTCGCTGACCATGATCTCCAGTTTCACCAGCACGGGATCCACGGCTGCCTGCGTCTTTGGCATTTCGTCCAGCATCAACGGCGCAAACGTCGCCGCCAAGCTATCAGGCCGTGAAAGCCGGCCTCGCTGCAAGCGACGCCGCCAATCGTAGACCTGCCAGCGTGTCACGCCATGTTTCCGTGCGACCGTCGCCACCTGCGCTCCAGGCACCAGACTTTCCGCGGCGATCTTCGCCTTCTCTGCGGCCGAACGATTGCGACGCCCAGTCGGCCCCTCAATCACCTCAAGCCGACTGACGCGGCTCGCCTTCGAGACGTCCAATTGGACGCCCATTTTGCCGTCTGCAATCATACCGCCACCTCGTCGATCCGAGGCCAACTTTGCACGCTCCTGCCATGCTCCGCACGAGGGGGGCAGCTAAGCGCTTACGGAGGATCCCGACGGCACGTTCATCCGGCAGTATGACCTGTCGAAATTCCGTACCCTCTTCCTCGCCGGCAAGCGCGCCGATCCGCCGACGGTGGAATGGGCGGAGCAGCAGTTGAAGGTGCCGGTCATCGACCATTGGTGGCAGACCGAGACCGGCTGGTGCATCGCCGGCAATCCGGTCGGCTTGGGCACACTTCCGGTGAAGCACGGCTCGCCGACCGTGCCGATGCCGGGCTACCAGGTCGACGTCGTGGACGAGGCGGCAAAGCCCGTGGCCGCGAACACTATGGGCTCGATTGTGATCAAGCTGCCGATGCCGCCCGGTTGCCTGCCCACGCTGTGGAATCAGGATCAGCGCTTCAAGGAGGCGTACCTCACCGAGTTCCCCGGCTACTACAAGACCTCGCCGGCTACAAGGACGAGGACGGCTATGTCTGGGTGATGGGCCGCACCGACGACATCATCAATGTCGCCGGCCACGGCTCTCGACCGGCGGCATGGAGGAGATCCTGGCCTCGCATCCCGATGTTGCCGAATGCGCCGTGCTCGGCATCAAGGACGCCATCAAGGGCGAGGTGCCCTGCGGCTTTCTGGTGCTGAAGGCCAGCGTCAAGCGCCCGCCGGCCGAGATCGAGAAGGAGATCATTGCGCTGGTACGCGACAAGCTCGGCCCGGTCGCCGCCTTCAAGCTCGCCATCACCGTCGGCCGCCTGCCTAAGACGCGTTCCGGCAAGATCCTGCGCGGGACCATCAAGAAGATTGCCGACGGCGAGCCCAGGTCGATGCCCGCCACCATCGAGGACCCGAAGGTGCTGGATGAAATCAAGGAGGCACTGAAGAGGAGGACTTGAGAGATCCTTGCAAGTTCGCTAGCTTAGCTAGCGCCAAACCCCGCCGCTCAAAGGGGCAAGATTGGACCAATGAAGGGTTTGGAGACCAGCACGAGCATTCTCGTATTGGGAGCCAGCAACACTCCTCGTCGCATGGGCTCCATCTCCGGTTTGTACGTTTGAATGGTAGGTGATTCAAGACGGTTTGGGTCGGCGAAATCTTCAATCGAAGCGGCCAAATTATATTTTTATATCAATCACATACGAGTTCGCAGTTTTATTCTGAATGGCGCGCCAAATTGCCACCATTCAGAATAAAAGTGCGAACTCCGTGTCTGTGCCGGTGTAAGCGATATCGGCGAGTTTCTCTGTAATCACCGGCCCCAACGGTCCTGGCCGCCATATGACGACCACACGATTTGCGGATGGCAGAGGAATGCGGATTCGTTATCCTAATCCCATCAAGCCGCAACTTCCCCCTCTCAATCCCATGAGATCGTAAGAATGCATCGATCATGATACTGGCGCCCGTTCTCACTCCGCATGGTTTGCTGATCCTCAGGCCGACGGAGGAGGCGCTGGTGCCGGAGTCCGCGCAGAGTTCGCGGCTGGAGAATGCCTTTTTACGGGGGGGCGGGCATGGATTGTTGTGTCTAGGCGCAGACGAAGTCGGGACGGCTCTGCCTCCAGTGCTGTCGTACTGGCGGGAGTTCGGAGCGCGCTACATAACCGCACTTTGCGCCCTTCCCGGTATCGGCGAGTGCGGTACTAAGCCGCCTGTACCCATTCCGGCAGACGGCGAGTTGGACAAGATGGCTGCGGCCGTTCCGCCTATGATAGGCGCGGAATACCTGACGGTGTCCGTCTTGGCTGATCTTTGGCGAGGCATGGACGCAACCTTTGATGCTGAGCTGGCTGACGCCAAGCTCTCCGTACAGGAGTTTCTCAAAGGCCGGCATCCAGCCTGGAACTTGGTTGGGCGCGTACATTTCAATCTTGCCGAGAACAGGAAGGATGAGGCCGCCCCGTTCGCATTCCTGGTAACCTATACGACACGGCTTTCGGCTGAGGCCAAAGCCCAGCATGTGCCTCTCAGCAAGGCTTTGCAGGAATATGCCGGTGCGAGGAACCGCGAGCGCCTGCTGTC
Organism: Bradyrhizobium sp.; assembly: GCA_049286845.1. GTDB lineage: Bacteria > Pseudomonadota > Alphaproteobacteria > Rhizobiales > Xanthobacteraceae > Bradyrhizobium. The sequence goes on along the minus strand of JBAQER010000763.1, from coordinate 14,864 downwards.
GCTGCTGCTGCCCATCCAGCGCGCCGCTGAGCATTGCGCCTGGTTGAAGGCCATGGTCGACGCGGGCGAGATTTTTCACCCGCTTCGCTGGAGCCCACAACAGGCGCTGCAATTCCTGAAGGACGTGCCCACGTTCGAAAGCGCTGGAGTGGTCGTGCGGATGCCGGCGAGTTGGCGCATGAATCGTCCCGCACGCCCGCAGGTGAAGGCAACGGTCGGTGGCAATGCGCCGTCACAATTCGGGATGGATGCGCTGCTCGACTTCCGGGTGGATGTGACGCTCGACGGTGAAAAACTCTCGGCGGCCGAAATCAAGCGGCTCCTGGCGGATTCCGACGGGTTGGCCATGATACGCGGGAAGTGGGTAGAGGTCGATCATGAACGCTTGCGCCGGACGCTCGATAAATTCGAAGAGACCGAACGTCGTGCCGCCATCAATGGTCTGTCGTTTGGCGAGGCGATGCGCATGCTGGCTGGGGCTGGCATCGCCGAGAATGGCTCCGACGGGCAAGAAGCCGATATCGACTGGAGCCAGACTGTGGCGGGTCCCTGGCTGGCAGAGACTCTGGAGGCCTTGCGTCACTCCGATGGACTCGCACGGATCGATTCCGGCAAATTCCTTCATGGCACATTGCGGCCGTATCAGCAGGTGGGCGTGCAATGGCTTTATTTGCTCACCCAGCTAAGGCTTGGGGCCTGCCTTGCCGACGACATGGGGCTCGGCAAGACCATTCAGGTTTTGTCGCTGCTGCTAGTGCTGAAGAACGAGGCGGGAGAAAATCGAAAGCCTTGCCTTCTCGTGGCTCCGGCTTCGCTGCTCGCCAACTGGGCCATGGAAATCGCTCGATTTGCGCCGAGCCTAAAAACGGTCATGGTCCATCCATCGGCCGCGTCGGCCGAGAAACCGAAGGCGGTCGACGCCGACAGCCTGGCGGGTGTCGACCTGGTTATCACCAGCTACGGCTTTCTGGCGCGCTCGCCGTGGCTGGGTGTCACCCCGTGGCGCATGGTCGTGCTCGACGAGGCGCAGGCCATCAAGAATCCGGCCGCCAAGCAGACCAAGATAGTCAAGCAACTGCGAGCCGATACGCGCATTGCCCTAACCGGCACGCCCATCGAGAACCGGCTGGGCGATCTGTGGTCGATCTTCGACTTCATCAATCCCGGACTGTTGGGATCGCCGAAACAGTTTTCATCGTTCGTCAAACGCCTTGCCGACCGGCAGCACAATCCTTATGGCCCGCTCCGCGATCTGGTGCGCCCCTACATCCTGCGTCGGCTCAAGACCGACAAGAGCATCATCGCGGACCTGCCCGACAAGACCGAGGTAAAGGCCTTCTGCCCCTTGAGCCGCAAGCAGGCGGCGCTTTACCAGCAGGCGGTACAAGAGTTGGCCGGGCATCTCGAAAGCGCCGATGGAATGCAGCGCAGGGGCATCGTGCTGGCGTTCCTCATGCGGTTGAAGCAGATCTGCAACCATCCTTCGCAGTGGCTCGGCGACGGCGCATGGACCGAGGAGGACAGCGGCAAGCTCGCGCGCCTGCGCGATATCACGGAGGTAGTTGCCGCCCGGCAGGAGAAGGCGTTGATCTTCACCCAGTTCAAGGAGATGACGGCGCCGCTGGCCGCAGTCCTGGGCTCCGTATTTGGGCGCCCCGGCCTCGTCCTGCACGGCGAGATCGAGGTCAAGAAACGTCAGGAACTGGTGCGTCGGTTCCAAGAGGACGACAACGTCCCGTTCTTCGTGCTCTCTCTCAAGGCCGGGGGCGCCGGGCTCAATCTCACCGCGGCCTCCCATGTCATCCATTTCGACAGATGGTGGAACCCCGCCGTTGAAAACCAGGCCACCGACCGAGCCTTCCGAATCGGACAGACCAAGAATGTACTCGTGCACAAATTCATTTGCCGCGGCACGGTGGAGGACAAGATCGACCAGATGATCGAGTCGAAGAAGCAACTTGCTGGGGATTTGCTTGGTGGCGGGGCTGACATTTTGTTGACCGAGATGAAGAATGAGGAGTTGCTCAAACTCGTAGCTCTCGATCTGGGTGCGGCGATGAAGGAGGGATGATAGATGAGCTATTTTGGATGGCACCCCTATGTGCCGGTGGCCGAGAAGCGGCGGCAGGCGGAACGCAAGCTGGCCAAGCTCAGGAAACAGGGGCAATCCATTGCACCCGTGAAGATCGAGGGTCGCACAATTGCCAAAAGCTTCTGGGGCAAGTCGTGGTGCAGCAACCTCGAGCGTTATAGCGATTATGAGAACCGCGTGCCGCGTGGCCGAACCTATGTCCGCAACGGTTCCGTCCTCGACTTACAAATCGCGAAGGGCGAGGTCGTGGCGATGGTCGCCGGTGCGTCACTCTACAAAATCAAAATCACCATTGCACCGGTCACGGCGGCACGCTGGAAAGCCATCTGTCGGGATTGCGCAGGAGCGATCGACTCGTTGGTTGAACTCCTGCAAGGTCGCTTGGCCAAGGGTGTCATGGACCGAGTCTGTCGGGGGGGCGACGGTCTATTTCCGTCGCCCGACGAAATCAAGCTGTCCTGCAGCTGTCCGGACTGGGCAGATATGTGCAAGCACGTTGCCGCTGCACTTTATGGCGTCGGCGCCAGGCTCGACGAAAAGCCTCGACTTCTCTTCGTGCTGCGCGGCGTTGATGAAAATGAATTGCTCGCCAGTGCCGGACAGGGTCTTGCGCTAACAAGAGGAGCGCCCAGCGCTGCGAAGGTGCTCGAAGACAGCGATGTCGCGGCTCTGTTCGGGCTGGAGATGGCCGAAGTCGCTGATTCCGATGCTGCCATTCCTATCGCACCGAAGAAACACCAACGTTCCAAAAAGCCAAGAGGAAGGAAGACGTCTGCCGTGAAAAAAACAGCAGGGGCAAAGAAAAATAAATCACCTCGCGCAACTCGGACCAAGTCTGGACCCAAAAAGTCAACCTTGGTCGGCACGAGCAAAGAATGTGCAAAGCCGCGACCTCAGCGTTCCGCATAACAGCATCGTGTCAGCTTGTGGCATCAAAGAGACTTACCCCCGACCAATGTTCGGGGCTGACAGCAGAACGGATCCCGGGCACAATCACTTTTGGGCCGGTCATGAATTGGTCTTATCGAATTATATAGTAATTTCAATAACATATGAGTTCGTGGTTTTATTCTGAATGGCGCGCCACTGCACGATTTTGCACGATATCGTTGCCGATCGCTCGCCTTGGCCGCAGAAACCGCGCCTGCATGTCGGCCGGCAAGGCGGCGATCTCTGCAGCGACGGATTCGTTGGATTTCCACCCGGCACGGTCGCTGACAATTTTGAGATAGTCGCGAGACCAGAACCACGCGGTGACGTAGTGGCTCGAGGCACATCTTCCGGGCTGCCTCCAGCGTGTAGCGGTTTGCGAACAATGTGAGCGTCGGCCTCAAATTCGACAGCGAGTTCGCGCGAGCCTCCCGCAGCTTTGCCGGCCAGGGCATCCATCCTGCGCTACGCGTCGCAGGAAATCCGCCGGTTGATTTGCGGCCGCGATTCGCTCAGCTTCTTCCGCGCGCAGGGTGATGCTCCCTCTCCCGGGGAGATATCTTCATCCATCGTATTCGGCCCAGCAATCCGGAGTCTCGAAAACGCGCACGGCAGAAAGGCTGGCGAGCGAGGGCTTGATATTGCGCCAGATCCAGGCGGCGATATTTTCCGCGGTCGGATTCTCCAGCCCTTCGATTTCGTTCAGGCAGTGGTGGTCGAGCCGTTCCAATAGTGCCGCGAACGCAGTCTCAATATCGAAGAAGTCCACCACAAAGCCGGTCGTTTCGTCGACCTGCCCCGCGAGTATGACTTCGACGCGGTACGAATGACCGTGCATCCGGTGGCAGCGGTGCTCAACCGGTACTTTCGGCAGCCAGTGCGCCGCTTCAAATCGGAACGCCTGCATGATCTTCATCTGATGTCGATGGCCTTGTGCGATCGCAAACTCAGTCTCCATGGTGGGTGCGACAGACGGTATTCGGCGGAGAACCGAGTATTAGAGCCGGCATCAGGCCCCGTCCACCGGCCGAAGACGGAATCTGTCCGGAACCGATGCAGAACGGCGAGCCCGGCCGTCGTCGCGAAATCCGCTGGCTGATTTGCGGTCGCGATGCGCCAAGCGTCTTGCGGCCGCGTAGATGACTTGCCCGACGGTTCGGGATACGGCGCGGCCGCGCCGTATCCCGAAATGATTGGACCGCTCTTGCCGACGGTCCTTCGATTGCTCAAAGGATGAAGTCGTTGGCAGTGAACGTGTAAGGGTGTGACATGTAGATCTGCATGTCGGCGCCGGGGTCCGCATCGATCGAGACGTTGAGCGTGGCGATGCCGGTCCGGCTGTCCGTCGTTTGCCAGACCAGGCCCGACCAGTCGCCGGTATAGTGGGCGGGATCGGCGAGGAAAGTGAAGGACTGGTCGCCCTCCAGCGAGACATTTGCATCGATCAGAGACAGATCGATCCTGTCTTGCCCTTGCGTGAAATCGACGATCTGATCTGCCTGCTGGGGGTCCCACGACAGCCGGTGCTGCGATTCCGTGACCGCGGCGAACCGAAAGATATCGGCGCCCTCGTTGCCGACGAGGTAGTCGCTGCCACCGCCGCCAATCAGGATATCATTGCCGGTGCCGCCCACCATGCGATCGTTGCCGGCGCCGCCGAACAGAATGTCATCGCCCGCATTGCCTTGCAGATAGTCGTCGCCGCCATGCCGCCAGCCGCTGTCGCCATAGACGACATCGTTGCCGTCCCCGCCGAACAGGCTGTCATTGCCGTATCCGCCATTGAGCGTGTCGTTGCCGGCAAGACCGCTGATCTGATCATCTCCGGATCCGCCAAAGACGAAATTGTCATTCGCATTACCCCTGAAGATATCCGCGAACTCCGTAAGATCGACCTCCTCGATCGACGAAAGGACGTCGCCTTGTGCTTCGCCCGTCCAGGTCAGCGACGAGCGGGTGAGATCGATGCTGACGCCGGCGGTAGCGTCGTAGTAGGCCGCGATGTCGAAACCGTCGCCTCCCGACAGGATGTCGGCACCGGTGCCGCCGTGAAGGACGTCATCGCCGTCCCCGCCATCAAGCCAGTCGTTGCCGGCGCCGCCGTCCAGGATATCGGCGCCATCGTTGCCGTACAGCGTGTCGTTGCCAAAGGCGCCATTGGCGATATCCGCCAGATTCGAGCCGATGAACGTATCGTCGAAGTTCGATAGCGAAAAGTTTTCGATGCCGATGTAGACTTGGCCGGCGGCGTCGCCGGTGTTCGATCGCATGTCGAGCAGGTTCACGGAGACGGCGGCCCACGAGGAACCATAGCTGACGGTATCGAATCCATCGCCGCCGAACAGCACGGCTGGGCCGTCCCCGGCGCTCAGCCAGTCGTTGCCGTCCCCGCCAATTAGAATGTCACCGCCGCCATTGCCGAAGAGAAAGTCATCGCCATCGCCGCCAAACATGATGTCGGCGTCGAGGCCGCCGACAAGCATATCGGCGCCGGCCCCGCCATCCAGGACGTTGGAGCCATTGCCGGCAAAGAGGTAGTCGTCGCCCGCGCCGCCAACCAGCGTGTCATTGCCTTCGTACGCCAGAAGGGAGTCATTGCCGTCGCCTCCGTCCAGATAGCTGCCGCCATAGACGCTGCCGCTGATAATCGTGTCGTTGCCGCCGAAGCCATAGATCGTGTCATTGCCGCCAAGGCCATCGATCACGTCGTCCCAGTCACTGCCGTAGAGGGTGTCATTGCCCCACGTTCCCGTGATGAAGAGCGGTCCATGCGGAACGACGGTCACAGGATCTTCGTCGTCGGGCGGTGGATCCTGCGGCCCAATGGCAATGGCGGCGCTGATGCCATCGCCGGGCAGGGATGCTCCGCTATCAAACTCAGTCTGCTCAAAAGCATTTCTCGCCTTAGCCATTTCGAAAATCCTCCTTTGGGAAGGACGGAAGATCCCGACGCCTCTTGCGCGGTGACCGCCGACCTCCGTGGTCAATGTCATCACGCCTGCAAGCTATGGGGTGGAATGCCGGCTGTGCATCGGTCGATCGGATGAGCGCTCCGCCTTGTGTGAGATGCGACACACATGCACTGAGGATTGCGGTGATCGACGGAGTTATCGGCCCATTTCTCAGAGCTTCATGTCTGGGTGCCACTTTGATGGCTGAAACTTGCGCGAGCGCGCAACGGCCTCGGGTTGAACAGGCCGGCGCAACAGTGCAAGGCTAGCCGTTATTCCCATCCAGGCCCGCCATCCATGACCATACCCGCCATCACCCCCTCGCAAGTCCGCTGCATGCTGCTCTTGCGCGATGAAGTCGCGCTGCTCGATCTGCGGCACGAAGCCGTCTTTGCGTCAGGCCATCCGCTGTTTGCCGCCAACATGGCGACCGGTCGGATCGCGCTCGAAGCGGCGACGAGACTGCCGCGACGGGACGCGCCGATCGTTCTTTACGACGCCGGCGAGGGCCTCGTTGCGCAGGCTGCGGATCGCTTCAAGGATCTGGGGTACACCGACGTGCGCCAGCTCGAAGGCGGGCTCGAGGCCTGGCAGCGGGCGGGCTATGAACTGTTCCAGGACGTCAATTCCTACGCCAAGGCCTTTGGCGAGCTGGTCGAGTCCCGCCGGCACACGCCCTCGCTGCCGGCGGACGAAGTCGCCGCCCTGATCGCAAGCAAGGCCAATGTCAGGATCCTCGACGTCCGGCGGTTCGACGAATACGCCACCATGAACATTCCCGGCTCCGTCAGCGTGCCCGGCGCCGAGCTGGTGCTGCGTGCGGGCGGCATCGCGCCGGATCCCGCGACCACCATCATCGTCAATTGCGCCGGCCGCACCCGCTCGATCATCGGCACCCAGTCGCTGATCAACGCCGGCGTTGCCAACAGAGTGGTGGCGCTGCGCAACGGCACGATCGGCTGGACGCTGGCGAAGCAGCAGCTCGAGCACGGCGCGGACCGGCGCGGCGGCATCGGCCCGTTCGAGGGCGCGCAGGCCAGGGCCCGCGAAGTCGCCTACCGCGCCGGCGTGAAGCATGTCAGCCCGGAAGAAGCGATGGCGCTGAGCGCGCAGAGCCGCCGCACGCTCTATCGCTTCGACGTCCGCGACGCCGACGAATATGCCGCCGGCCACATCGCGGGCTTTCGCCACTATCCCGGCGGGCAACTGGTGCAGGAGATCGACATGGCCGCGCCGGTGCGCGGCGCGCGCATTCTTCTCACCGACGACAGGGGCGTGCGCGCCGACATGACCGCATCCTGGCTCGCGCAAATGGGCTGGGAAGTCTACGTGCTCGAAGGCGGCTATGACCGCGCGCTCGAACTAGGACCGCCGCAGGTTTTGCCGAGGCCTGACCCGTCGCACCGCTACCGCCGTCCCTATGAGGGCACCGATGTCGATGCGGGCGCGATGCAGGCCTATCTCGATTGGGAATACGGCCTGGTCGAACAGCTCCGGCGCGACGGCACCCACGGATTCTCTGTGATTTGAGGCAGCGGCGAGGGGGGATCCATCGCTTTGACTCTCAACACGTCCGGAGTTTCAATTTTGCGATAGAAGCCATAACGACATTGAGCTTTTGCCGCTCCGCCAACGCCGTCTAATCTGGGCGGAAATCAAACCCGAAGAACGAAGTGAGGAGCGCCGCTCGATGGCAGATTTGGCCGCCAAACCGAACCAGGCGTCACCGCCGCCGTCATGGCCGGACGACGTCTACCGCATCCTCAAGGAAGCTGATGTCAAGCAGGTCGGGATGGTGCCGGACGCCGGCCATAGCCGTCTCATTCGCGCCTTCGAGGCCGACCCGGAGATACGCGTCGTCACCCTGACGACGGAAGAGGAAGGCGTGGCCATGCTCGCCGGCGCCTGGCTCGGCGGTCAGCGCGGCGTACTCCTGATGCAGTCGAGCGGTGTCGGCAACTGCATCAACATGCTGTCGCTGCCGGCGATCTGCCACATGCCGCTTCTGATGCTGGTGACGATGCGCGGCGACTGGGGTGAGTTCAACCCGTGGCAGATCCCGATGGGGCAGGGAACCCAGGCGGCGCTCGAGGCCATGGGCGTCATCGTCACGCGCGCGGACGAGCCGCATCTCGTCGCGCAGACGGTGTGGGGGGGCTGCGAATCTGGCCTTCAACACCTGGCGGCCGGCCGCGGTCCTGATCGGGCAGCGGGTGTTAGGGGCCAAGAACTTCAAGGAGCTGGCGCGCAAATGACCAACCCGAATGCTCTGCTTCATCGCCGCGACGTCGTGGGCGAACTGCTGCGTGACCGCGGCGACCTGCTCGTCATCGCCGGTCTCGGCGCGCCGAACTGGGACGTCTCGGCCGCCGGCGACAACCCCAATAATTTTCCGCTGTGGGGCGCCATGGGCGCGGCCTCGATGATGGGACTGGGCCTTGCGCTGGCGCAGCCGAAGCGGAAGGTGCTGGTCGTCACCGGCGACGGCGAGATGCTGATGAACCTCGGCTCGCTCGCCACCATCGCCGTCGAGAGACCGCCGAATCTGACGATCGCCGTGCTCGACAATGAGCGGTTCGGCGAGACCGGCATGCAGAAGACCCATACCGCCTCAGGCGTCGACCTCGCCGCCATGGCGCTTGCCGCGGGTATCCGGACATCGCGCGTCGTCAGGACCATGGAACAGGTGACGGAGATCCGCGATCTCGCCCATCAGGGCAAGGGACCTGTTTTCGCGCAGGTCAAGATCAATCCCGAGGCGCTGGTCTTCGTGTTGCCGCCGGCCGATGGCGGCATCCTGACCGCGCGCTTCCGGCAATCCGTTCTCGGAGATGAATCGCTCTACAATTGAGAAGCAGCACCGGTCAGTCCCGCAGGACTCTGAAGCAGCGCTTCAGCCCGCCATCCGGATTTTCCAAAGGCCTTCCTTGGCAAGCTGTTCGATCTCGGCAACGATCAGCGACGAGATCGTGCTGGTGGCAATGGATGAGGGGCGCGCGATCGGCGATGCCAGAATGATTTCGCGACTGACCGGCGGATTCACGAGCGCCGCCATTTCCAGCCGCTTGGCCGCCAGTTCGGCACGGATCGCGGATGCGGGCAACAGCGTGTAGCCCAGTCCCTCTTCCATGAGGGCGATCTGGGCGCGGTATGAATCGGCCTCGATCATGGCGTTGAGCGTCAATTTCTTGCCCGCCACTGCTTTCTCGAGCAGCGCCCGCAGGCCATGCGAAACGCTGGGAAGGATCAGCCTTTGCTTGACCAGCCACTCCAGCTCGACCTGCTTTTTCCTGGCCAGACCCGAGCCCGGCGGACCGACGACGGCGAGGTCCTCGTGTCCGATCGAGTGGACGGAAAGATGCAGGTCGTCGGCGGGACCGTAGGTGATGGCGAGATCCATCTCGCCCCGGTGCAACCATTCGACGAGATGGCCGCCGTAGCTTTCCACGATCCGCAGCGAGATATCGGGGAGATCCGTGATGATCCGGCGCGCCAGGCGCCCCGACAACACGGCGCTTACCGTCGGCACCAGGCCGAGAATCACCCGTCCGGACGGCCTGCCGCTCGCCGATTGGATGTCGTCGCGAACCTGCTCGATCTGCCGCACCAGCCCAGTGGTGCGGTCGAGCAGGATCTGGCCGGCGCTGGTCAAGAGCATGCCGCGTCCGTTGCGGATGAAAAGCTCGACCCGAAGCTCGTGCTCGAGCAGCTTGATATGCCGGCTGAGCGCGGGCTGGGCGGCCCGCAGCCGGTCCGCCGCCTTGCTCAGACTTCCGAGTTCCGCCACCGCCCGGAAGGTGCGCAGTTGTTTGAGATCCATCCGCTACCTTGAGATCATCTGCTCAGGCCTTGGTCTTCCTGGTCGCCTTCTTCACCGCCTTCTTGGCCACCTTTTTGACCGGTGGTGGGGCCTCCGCTGCGTTTCGCATCGATCGGGCGTAGCTGTCCGCGGCGTTATCGGCGGAAATTTGCAGCCTTCGCGCCGCAGCAGCGGCCTGCAACATGGTATCTTTCGCGATCTGCTTGAAGCGGGCCCTGGCCTCGCCATTCTTCGCCTTGGCGGCAAGGCCGACATACCGATCGCGCCGCTTTTTCGCGGCGGCCATCAGGCCCTTGTATTGTTGCTTCGCAAGCTGCCGGATTACGACATCCAGATCGGCGTCCGCCATTTTTCTCTTTCCCCAGCTGCCATCACGACATTTCGTTGGATCAACTATGCAATTGCCGAGAGGGCATTGCAAATAGGCGTCCGGCGGCGTGCCGGGCCGGTCTCAATGCCCCGGCCCATAGCGCCGGAGCGCCTCCAGCGTGAGGCCCTTGCCGACCGCACCGAACGTGTCGCCTTCGACGACCCGGGCCGACGGCAGCGCCTTGGTGATCGCCTTGCGCACATGCGCGAGCCGCACCGAGCCGCCGGTCAAAAACACCGCGTCGATATCGCCTGCGGACAATTGCGCCTGCGTCAGGCAAATCTTGATGCGGGCCGCAATGCGCCCGGCCAGTTGCCTGGTATGGCTGACAAGGTCGGGGCGGCCGATGGCGGCGCCGAGGCCCGGCGCGACCCATTCCAGGGGGATGTCGGCCCTGCGACTGTCGGACAGCGCAATCTTGGCTTCCTCGACCTCCATCGCCAGCGTATGGCCGCGCTGTTCGTCGACCACCCGCACCAGCCGATCGAGCAGATCAGGCTCGCTTGCCTCCTGCCGGACCTGGCGGATGCCCGCAATCACCCGCGGCTCGTACATGCGGTTGATATTCGACCAGGTGGCGAGGTCGTGGAAATAACTCGAGGGCACATCGAGGCCGGGACGCTTCATGGCGCTGCCGAAGCCGAACAGCGGCATGATGACGCCGAGACTGAGTTGGCGATCGAAATCGGTGCCGCCGATGCGCACGCCGTCATTGGCGAGAATGTCGGAGGCGCGGTCGCTTCTGCCGTGGCGCTGCGGCCCTAGCCGCACGATCGAGAAATCCGAAGTGCCGCCGCCGATATCGGCGATCAGGGCGATTTCCTCGCTCCCGATCTGGCGCTCGTAATCCAGCGCCGCTGCAATCGGCTCGAACTGGAATGTGACCTGGTCGAAGCCGATTTCGCGCGCGATCTCCCGCAGGGTTTGTTCCGCCTTGCGGTCGGCGTCGTCGGCATTGTCGACGAAGTGCACCGGCCGGCCGTGCACCACGTCGCGCAGCTCGCGGCCGGTGGCCTGTTCGGCGCGCCGTTTGACCGCGCCGAGGTAATAGGCGATCACGTCGCGAAAGCTGGTCCGCTCGCGCCCCAGCCGCGTGGTCTCCTCGATCAGCGAGGTGCCGAGCACCGATTTGAGGCTGCGCATCAGCCGGCCGGGTGCACCCTCGACATAGGTCTCGATCGCCTTGCGTCCGATCAGCACCCCGCCATCGACTTCATAGAAGATGGCGCTGGGAATCGTGGTCTGGCCGGCCTCCAGCGCCGTCAGGACCGGCGCATCGCCGACGATGGTGCCGAGCGTCGTGTTCGACGTTCCGAAATCAAGTCCGCAGATCGACATGGGCGCTCCAGGAGGGAGCGTCCGTCTACACAGTCAGGCGCTGCCGATCCAGCCTTTATCTTGACAATAAATACCGGCCTCATCCTGAGGAGCTTGCGAAGCAAGCGTCTCGAAGGATGGCGGCAACGCATGGACTCGCGGCCATCCTTCGAGACGCGCGCAAGGGCGCGCTCCTCAGGATGAGGTCCGGAGATATCGGCGCAGGCTGAACATCGTCCATCCACAGATCTATTTGTTTCGTGCGGCGGGTTGAAGAAGCGATCGGCGATGGTTCATAAGCGTCCTCCCGCGGCGGACGATTCACCGGCCGCGGCGGCTTTGAGAGAGATCGCGCGTGGCAAACATCTATCGGCAGATTGCGGAAGAACTCGGCGTTCGCGAACAACAGGTCGAGGCGACCGTGGCGCTGCTCGACGGCGGCGCCACGGTCCCGTTCGTGGCGCGTTACCGCAAGGAAGTCACCGGCGCGCTCGACGACGCGCAATTGCGCACGCTGGAAGAACGCCTGAACTACCTGCGTGAGCTTGAAGAGCGCCGCACCGCGATCCTCAATTCGGTCCGCGAACAGGGCAAGCTCGACGCCGCGCTGGAAGCCGCGATCCTCGCCGCCGACAGCAAGGGCCGCCTGGAAGACATCTATCTGCCGTTCAAGCCGAAGCGCCGCACCAAGGCCGAGATTGCCAAGGAGGCGGGGCTGGAGCCGCTCGCCGATTTGCTGCTGACACAGCCGGGGAACGATCCGAACGCCGCGGCCGCGCCCTTCGTCGATGCCGACAAGCAGGTGGCGGATGCCGCGGCCGCGCTCGACGGCGCGCGCGCCATCCTGGTCGAACGCTTCGCCGAAGACGCCGACCTGCTCGGCGCGCTGCGCGAACAGATGTGGTCGAATGGCCTGATGACCTCCACCGTGCGCAAGGGCAAGAAGACCGAGGGAGAGAAGTTCAAGGACTATTTCGATTTCAGCGAGCCGCTCACCAGGCTGCCGTCGCATCGCATCCTCGCGATGTTCCGCGGCGAAAAGGAAGAGATTCTGGATCTGCAGATGCTGCCCGAGCCGGTTGCGGCTACGCCGGCCGCGGTCAGTTCCTATGAGCTGAAGATCATGCAGCGGTTTGCGATTTCCGACCAGGGCCGCCCCGGCGACAAGTGGCTGACGGAGACGGTGCGCTGGGCCTGGCGCACCAAGATCCAGGTCCATCTCAATATCGATCTGCGGATGCGGCTGTGGAACGCGGCCGAAACCGAAGCGGTGCGCGTGTTCGCGTCCAATTTGCGCGACCTCCTGCTGGCGGCGCCGGCCGGCGCACGCGTCACCATGGGCCTCGATCCCGGCTTCCGCTCCGGCGTCAAGGTCGCGGTGGTCGATGCCACCGGCAAGGTGGTCGCCACCACCACGATCTATCCGCACGAACCGGCGCGGCGCTGGGACGAGGCGCTCGCCACGTTGGGCAAGCTCGCGGTAGCGCATCGGGTCGATCTGATCGCGATCGGCAACGGCACCGCGTCGCGCGAAACCGACAAGCTCGCCATGGATCTTGTGAAGCTGCTGCCGGACCTGAAGATGTCGAAGATCGTGGTGTCGGAAGCCGGCGCTTCGGTCTATTCGGCCTCGGCCTTTGCCTCCGAGGAATTGCCCGAGCTCGACGTCACCCTGCGCGGCGCGGTCTCGATCGCGCGGCGGCTGCAGGACCCATTGGCCGAGCTGGTCAAGATCGATCCCAAGGCGATCGGGGTCGGGCAGTACCAGCATGACCTCGGCGAGAGCAAGCTGGCGCGCTCGCTCGATGCGGTGGTGGAAGACTGCGTCAACGCCGTCGGCGTCGACGCCAATACCGCCTCGGCGCCGCTCTTGGCGCGGGTGTCCGGCATCGGCTCCGGGCTGGCGCAGAGCATCGTGCAGCACCGCGACGCCAACGGCCCGTTCAAGTCGCGCAAGGCGCTGAAGGAGGTGCCGCGTCTCGGGCCCAAGGCGTTCGAACAATGCGCCGGCTTCCTGCGCATCCAGGGCGGCGATGATCCGCTCGACGCCTCCGGCGTGCATCCGGAAGCCTATCCGGTGGTGCGCAAGATTCTTGCCGCGACCAAGAGCGACATCAAGGCGGTGATCGGCAACGCGGAGATCCTGCGCCAGGTCAAGCCGCAGAGCTTCGTCGACGACACTTTCGGTTTGCCGACGGTGACCGACATCCTGCGCGAACTGGAAAAACCCGGCCGCGATCCGCGCCCGGCCTTCAAGGCCGCGGTGTTCAAGGAGGGCGTCGAGACGCTGAAGGATCTCAAGCGCGGCATGATCCTCGAAGGCACGGTCACCAACGTGGCGGCGTTCGGCGCCTTCGTCGATATCGGCGTGCATCAGGACGGACTGGTGCACATCTCGGCGATGTCGAAGACCTTCATCAAGGATCCGCGCGAGGTGGTGAAGTCGGGCGACATCGTCAAGGTCAAGGTGCTGGAGGTCGAGGTCGCGCGCAAGCGCATCGCGCTGACGCTGCGGCTCGATGACGAGACCGGCGGCAAGAGCGAGCGCTCCTCGCAGGGCATGCCGCGCGACAATTCCCCGAAGTCGATGACGTCATCGTCGCCGCGCAAGCCGCAAGCTGAATCCGGTGGCGCGCTCGCCGAAGCCCTGCGCCGCGCCGCGGAGAAGAACGGGAGACCGAAGGCTTAAAGGCTTGAGGCTTGAGAGAGCCAAGGCTTGATGCCGACGGGGTCGCCAACGCCACGCGGCGCGCGACGTCAGCTGCGTGGCTGGTTGGACGTCGAACCGGAAAGGATGAGCCGGCCGCCTCGATCGAGCACGAGGCCGGTCCCGAGCCGCCGAGATTCCCGCTCGAGCGTCTGTTGCATCCATTCGATGTCCTGCCGCGAGGGGCGGTTGAGCTGGAAGTTCCTGATTTGAAGCGGGATGATCTCGAGCGCGGCTAGACTTCCAGTCGCCGGTTCGATATCCGCGAAATACATCGGCGCCAGGTCGCTGCGAAATTCCTCGTAGCCGCGGATACCCTCGTAGTCATTGAGGAAATCGCCGCAGCCGTAGAGGATCACCCGCTCATGGTAGACCTCGATGGCCTTCGCATGATGCGACGAATGGCCATGAATGATGGACACATTCGCCCTGTCGATAAGGGTGCGCGCGAAGATCCGTTGCTCGTCGGGGATGTCGTAGCCCCAATTCGGCCCCCAATGAAGCGAGACGACGGCCAAATCGCCCGGCTGCTTGATGCTGAGGATATGGTTTGCGGCGCGGCGCGCGTCCGCCTCGGACAGCCGGGTCAGGTTGACCCCGGGAGCATCCGCGGTAGCGGCCCAACTGTGCGGAATGCCGCTCGTCACGGTGCCGAAGGCAAAGACGAGGACCCGCAC
>JBAQER010000762.1:0-5247 GCA_049286845.1 Bradyrhizobium sp. | reverse complement strand
GCTTCATCCTGATCTGGTCCCGCCGCAACGGCGACTGATCCAACCGGATCGACGCGCCCCGCCTCTTCGGAGGCGGGGCTTTTCCTGTGCTCATGGTCACAACGGCGCAGAAAGAAAGGGTGCAAGGACCTTCGGACTCCTTGTTCGTGCAGAGATCGCTAAGGGCTCCGCCCTCGCGCGCGCAAGGGTAAAGCACCGTCCCGGTGCCGGCCGGAGTGGTTTCCCCGGTCTTCCGCGCCGTCGCAGAATTTGCACGGCAACGTTAGCGCCAGGCGCGTGCAGACGCGCGCGTGCCGCGCGCCCCTTTGGGCGGGTGATCCCCCTCCACTCCGGCCGCCCTTGCTCTTGCTACCCCGGTCTCGCCGACGGGCAGGGTTGCAGCGCAGCGCTGCGCTTTAACCCAGCCCCAAAGGAGAATGAGCGATGACCATGATGACCCTGACCCAGAACGAGCAGCCTGTTTCCAGCGGCTTTCGCGTGGACGTATCGCGTGGCGAGCGTATTGGACGGGTTTCGTCCGAATGGTTTTCCCGACCCGATGATGAGCGCTATCTCAGCCTGACCGATCTTTATGACGCAGTGCGCCGCCGCGCCGAGCGCGCGCAGACCCGTACTGTGGAAAGCCGTGCCGTAAAGGTGGAGGCGAGCCGCGACAGCGCCGAGCGGCTGGCCCTGATCGTGCCGGGACGTGACGAACCAGTGGCCCCCACACATTGGAGTTTTGGTCAGTTGTGCAGTCTTGTCGGCGCGCCTTCATCCTATTTGCGGCAGCTTCCCGCGCCGCTGGCCGGGATCAATCTGCAACATGGCTTGCTGTCACACCGCGCCGAGTTGCTGAAAACCTTGGAATCTGAGGATGGCCGGGTCGAGCTTCGCGCGGTCACCGGCCCGGACTATGGCCGCATCTGGGACTATGAACTTGTCGCCGCCGTAATGAAAATCGCCGGCAATGGGACCGGAGATACGCGGTGGAAGGTGCCGGGCGTGCTCGACTGGAACACCATGACCCACAACCCATTTGTGGATATCACGAAGGACACCACAACGCTCTACGCCAGCGACCGGGATGTGTTCCTTTTTTTGGTAGACGATACCCATCCTATCGAGGCGGGACGTCTGGCGGATGGATCGCCGGACCTGTACTTCCGGGGTTTCTATTGTTGGAATAGTGAAGTCGGTTCGAAGACGCTAGGCATCGCCTCGTTTTATCTCCGTGCGGTGTGCATGAACCGCAATCTCTGGGGTGTCGAGAATTTTGAGGAAATCACGATCCGGCATTCCAAATTTGCCGCCCAGCGCTTTGCGCACGAGGCGGCACCGGCTCTGACGCGCTTCGCCGATTCGTCGCCCGCGCCGTTCATTGCCGGTATCAAAGCCGCGCGTGAGCGGATTGTCGCCCGTAGCGACGAGGACCGCGATAGCTTCCTGCGCAAGCGTGGGTTCTCCAAATCGGAGACGGCGAAAATCGTCGAGACCGTCTTGCACGAGGAAGGCCGCCCGCCGGAAAGCCTGTTCGATTTCGTGCAGGGGATCACCGCGCTCGCCCGCGGCAAGGCGCATCAGGACGCGCGTCTTGAGCTTGAGGGCAAAGCGAAGCGATTGTTGGAACGCGCCTGAAAACGTCGAGAGCCGCGCAACCGCAAATCCGGTTGCGCGGCTGACGCTGCTCAGGGCTGACAGGCTTTGCGATTTTCAGCCGATCCGGCTTTCCGGATCGGCTGCGGGCGCGCTGCCGCGCCCGGGGGCTCGCCGGGCCTGCGGCCCGGCTCGCGAAAGGCACTTTCCGACTTCTGACGAACTCGCACGGTTCAAGCGCCAGATTGACTCCGGCCTCTCTTTTTATCCCCAGTGGGGGACGGTCGCCTGAGAAGATCTGCCGCCTCAACACCGAGAACCCGTGCCAACCTGTCCACAACGTCAATGCCGGCAGCGTAGACGCTTCGCTCCAACGAGCTGATGTAAGTACGGTCGATCTTAGCGCGGTGCGCCAACTCCTCCTGCGACAGGCCCTTGGCCCGCCGGAGTTTCCGCAAATTGACTGCCAGTACCTCTCGTATCTCCATGGACGAGAGAGCACGGTCTTGAAGAGTATTTCACCACGGAGTATTCTCGACAAACATGTTTTCACGGGAGGGCTCGATTGGTCCCAAGGCCCATTCTCGCCGCCGTCCGGCAGACCTTCGAACGTCGGTCGGAACGATTAGCCGCAATCATCATAAGTGATGGATGGAGCCTGCGAGGTCTGGATTACGGCCAAACTATGGCTTAGCCTTTACTAGCGGAAACATGTTGTCCCCGTGACGTCACCTGCCCAGCACCAGGACGCCAATGCAGAAGCCCCCGCTCGATCCCCATGTTGCCGACGTGGCGCCATCCGCCCCGACACTGACGGGTTACGATCAGGAACATCTGGTGACATACCTGCGGCTGCTCGATGCCGATGCCGAGGGCGCCGATTGGCGCGAGGTCGCGCGGATCGTGTTGCATGTTGACCCGGATAGGGAACCTGCTCGCGCGAGACATGCGTTCGACAGTCATTTGGCCCGAGCCAAATGGATGACTGAGCATGGCTATCGACATTTGTTGCGCGGCGGCGCCTCAAACTAGAATGAATCAGCTGCGATTCAACTTCTCCGGAATACGGATTTCCTCCAAGATATCGTGGCCGCATTTCTGCATCACGCGATGCGGAATCGGGGACTTCCATTCAACCTTTGATTGCTAAATGGATCGCATCGCTATCCTGGCCGGCGCACGTGACAGGAGAAACGACGCAATGCCTCATTCCGATTGGCGATCACCAGTAGCCTATGATCGCGCCCGGGAACTGGAGCCAACCGGCTTTGCCTGGGAATGCCTTCGACGCAATCCAGACTACTGCCGCGATCATCGTGAGCTCGCGCATTCGAAACCTGATCCAACCGTGATCACAGCGTTCAGAAGGAGATGGGGCCTCTGCTTTTGTGACTGACCCGGCGGGGTCGTCGCAGGATCAGGCCATATTCTGGGCACCTGAAGCTCTGCCGACAATCATTCCGATTGTTCAAAGCACAGCCGCGTCCAACGGAAATGCGATCGGTCTGGCCGAGATGTCCGCCGGCGAATTCCGGCAGGCCTCCGATGGCTGGCACGTTCTGTTGCGTATTCGTGGGCTCGAGCACCGGCTGTGGCTGAGAGAGCCGCTGCTCGTCGGCTCGCCTTACGCCGCTGAATTGCCGCTCGACGCGGATTTCGAGATTCGCGCCCACGCCGCGCGGCGGCTCTGGCGCGCGCTCAATGGCCGCGCTACGGGTCCCGCATTCCATGAACTCACCCCGCAGCGCCGACAGCGACTGGCGCTGGCGCTGCGCGCGCTCGATGCCAGCATTGAGGGCAACAGCTATCGCGCGATCGCCGAGGTTCTGTTCGGCGCAAAGCGCATTCCCGAACGTGCCTGGAAGACGCATGACCTGCGCAACCGGACCATCCGCCTTGTGCAGAGCGGTTTTGCGCTGATGCGCGGCGGCTATCGCGAACTGCTGCGCCAGGCGCGTCGGAAGAAGTAGCGAAAGTTTCAAGGGGTGTCGAAAATCAACCCCCTTATTATCGGCATCCCCCTTCGCCGGTCCGCTCCGCCATCGTGACCTCAGATGCGCCGCGAACCTCGCTGGCGCTCCACGAGATCACGGAGCCTCTCAGATGTCCGATCCAAACGCCGGTTTGCCGCCGCGATACCTGCGCACACCCGAAGCCGCGCGATTCCTCAGCCTGTCGGGACGGACGCTGGAAAAGCACCGCACCTACGGTACCGGTCCCGCTTATCGAAAGCTCGGCGGGCGCGTCGTCTACGCGCTGGAGGATCTGAAGGCGTGGGCCGACCGTGGCGCCAAGACTTCGACCTCCGATCCCGGCGCCGGCACTGTGCTGCCTGCCAAGCGGCATGCTGCCGTTCCGCGCCCCTATGCCGGCCAAGTGCGCCGCTGATCGCAAGGGGAGCGCAGTGTCGATGCGGCGCAGACAAATCTCAGAACGCGAGCAGCTTGATCTATTTCGTGCGCTTCCCGGCGATCTCGCGCCGCGCGACGCGCAGGATCTCATGGCCTACCCCTTCTTCTCGCTTGCCAAGTCCAAGCGCATCGTTCCGATCGATTTTTGCGCCGGCAAGATCAGCATTCGCGTTGAAGCCGTGCCCGAGCACGGCATGGCGACGATCTGGGATGCGGACGTCCTGATCTGGGCCGCCAGCCAGATCGTCGAAGCCCGTGACGCCGGTCTGAAGACGTCGCGACTGATGGCGGCGACGCCATATGAAATCCTTACCTTCGTCGGCCGCGGCACCAGCGCACGTGACTACGACCGCCTCAAAGCCGCGCTCGATCGCTTGCAATCGACGACTGTTATGACGTCGATCCGCCAGCTGACTGAACGTCGACGGCACCGCTTCTCTTGGATCAATGAGTGGAAAGAGACGGCCGATCCGCACGGCCGCCCGCTCGGGCTCGAATTGATTCTGCCGGACTGGTTCTACGCCGGCGTGCTGCAGGAAGCGCTCGTCCTCACCATCGACCGGGCGTATTTCGACCTGACCGGGGGTCTGGAGCGCTGGCTCTATCGTCTCGTACGCAAGCACGGCGGCCGCCAGGACGGTGGCTGGAGCTTCGATCTCAAATACCTCCACGCCAAGTCCGGCAGCCTCTCACCGCTGAAACACTTCGCCTACGACGTGCGGGAGATTGTCCGTCGCGAGAGGCTCCCCGGCTATCGCCTTGTCATCGAGCGCGACCGGCGCGATGCCGAGCGCCTCAACTTCACGCCCATTCCTGTCGATCCGTTGGCGGCCGCTCTCCGCCGTCGTGCCCTCGCAACCGCATCCGGGGAAAACCTGTGAATCATCTCGTGCTATCGGGGACCGCAACTCACGTGCTATCGGGGACCCAATCCTCGTGCTATCGGGGACCAAAATCGAACGTAAGGTTTTGGAGCTCAACATCTTTCCGCGTCCGTAACTCTACTAACCTGGAATCCTCCGGATTCCTTCTAACGGGCCGCGCGTTTTTCGTCGCTGGGGATAACCGGCGATCAGCTACACGGGGCGCAACGATCGGTGCGCTCCCCGACATGAGCGCTAGTTGTAGAGCGGCTGTCGGTTTCCCCAAATGTGTGGACTGGGGGCCGAAAATGATTGATCGGCTCCTTAAATCGTCGACTGGTGTTCCTTTAATTGTAAACTGGTGCAACGGTCAGCTTCCTCCTTGCGAGAACCTTGCG
>JBAQER010000761.1:0-11380 GCA_049286845.1 Bradyrhizobium sp. | reverse complement strand
GGGTCAGGATCAGGAACATCACGTTGCGCTCGACCTGGAGCGCGTTGAAGAACGTCGCATTGCGCTGGGTCCAGTCGATCATGAAGATCGGCCGCCCGGCGGCTTCGCTGATGAGCTTGCGGAAGGTCTGCACCCGATCCGGATTGTTGGTGTAGACCTCGATCGCGGTGACGTCGCCGGCGCGGTTGAAATAGGCCTGCGCCTCCTTCAGCGGCATGAACACCATGGCGTTGTCGTATTCCGACATGCCGATCTCGAACACCGCGGCGATCTTGTACGGCTTGATGCGCGGCGTCGTGCCCATCGGGGTCACCGCGCCCTTCGGCGCCACCAGCGTGATGCTGTCGCCGGCGTGCAGCGACAATTGATCGGCGAGCCGGCGGCCGATCGCGACGCCCTGCCCCCCGTCGAAACCTTCGAGCGTACCCTGTTTGATATTCTTGGCGATCGAGGTGAGGTTGTTGAGATCGTCGGCGCGAATGCCGCGAACGAAGACGCCCGATGCGTTGAACGGCGAGGATGCCAGCGCCTGGCCGTCGACGACGGGGGCTGCGAGACGGATGCCCGATACCTGGTTGATGCGCTCGGCGACGTCCTTCCAGTCGGTCAGGGGCGATTCCAGCGGCTGTACCAGCAAGTGGCCGTTGAGGCCGAGAATCTTGTCCAGCAATTCCTTGCGGAAGCCGTTCATGACGGCCATCACGATGATCAGCGTGGCGACACCGAGCATGATGCCGAGGAACGAGAAGCCGGCGATGACGGAGATGAAGCCTTCCTTGCGGCGGGCGCGCAGATAGCGCCCGGACAACAGCCATTCGAACGGCGCGAAAGGTGGGGTTCGAACTGGCTCGCTCATGGCATCATCCATAGTTCGATTTTCACACGATTCGGGCTAATTGTGGCCGTAGCGCCTGATATTCCGGCGCCTGCGGTGGATAATTTCTCACGAGGCGAGCTTCGCCACCACTTCCGCCGGGGTCAGATTCTCGCGCGCCCCGTCGCTGCGCCGCTTGAGTTCGAGTTTGCCTTCGGCGAGCCCCTTCGGGCCGACCAGAATTTGCCAGGGAATGCCGATCAGGTCGGCGGCGGCGAATTTCGCGCCGGCGCGCTGGTCGGTATCGTCGTACAGCACCTCGACACCCTTGGCGTTGAGTTCGCGATAGAGCTTTTCGCAGGCCGCATCGGTGTCGTCGGCGCCCTGCTTCAGATTCAGGATCGCCGCCTTGAACGGCGCCACCGCCTCCGGCCATTTGATGCCGGCATCGTCGTGGCAGGCCTCGATGATGGCGCCGACCAGCCGCGATACGCCGACGCCGTAGGAGCCGCCATGGATCGCCACCTCGGCGCCGTCGGCGCCCGCCACCAGCGCCTTCATCGAGTCGGAATATTTGGTGCCGAAATAGAAGATCTGGCCGACCTCGATGCCGCGTGTGTGCACCTTCTTGCCGGCGGGCACCTCGCGGTCGAAGCGCGCGGCGTCGTGGACGTCCTCGGTCGCGGCGTAGACCGAGGTCCATTGCTTGATGATCGGGGATAGATCGGCCTCGTAGTCGACCTCCTCGCCGGGCACCGGAAGATTGAGCACGTCGCTGTCGCAATAGACCGCGGACTCCCCGGTCTCCGCCAGCACGATGAATTCGTGGCTGAGATCGCCGCCGATCGGGCCGGTCTCGGCGCGCATCGGGATCGCCTTCAGTCCCATCCGCGCGAAGGTGCGCAAATAGGCGACGAACATCCGGTTGTAGGAACGCCGCGCCGCTGTTTCGTCGATATCGAAGGAATAGGCATCCTTCATCAGGAATTCGCGGCCGCGCATCACGCCGAAACGCGGGCGCTGCTCGTCGCGGAATTTCCATTGAATATGATAGAGATTGAGCGGCAGGCTCTTGTAGGACTTCACGTAGGAACGAAAGATCTCGGTGATCATTTCCTCGTTGGTCGGCCCGTACAAGAGTTCGCGCTTGTGCCGGTCGGTGATGCGCAGCATTTCCGGACCATAGGCGTCGTAGCGGCCGCTTTCGCGCCAGAGGTCGGCGAGCTGCAGCGTCGGCATCAGGAGCTCGAGGGCGCCGGCGCGGTTCTGTTCCTCGCGGACGATCTGCTCGATCTTCTTCAGGACCCGCAGGCCCAGCGGCAGCCAGGCATAGATGCCCGCCGCCTCCTGCCGCATCATGCCCGCGCGCAGCATCAACCGATGCGACACGATCTCGGCCTCCTTCGGATTTTCTTTGAGGATGGGCAGAAAGAACCGCGACAATCGCATGGGGCACCAGAATCGGTCGGACACGGGAGAGTGCCAGTGAAACCGGATCGGCTGCAAAAACACAAGGGCGGGGCCGGAAAAAGCCGCTAAAACAGCAGATTACCCGCCATCTTTAACGCCCGACATTGACCCTGCGATTAAGGCGCAAACGGGGCCCAAGTGAAATCCGCCGGGGAAATCCCGATCAGGGCGCCGGCACGTCGAATTCGTCCTCGAGCGTGATCCTCTCGAAATCCGTGACCAGGGCGTCGATGCGGAGATGCCAGCGGCCTGCCACCGGGATCGGAACATCGCGGACGTGCCAGTAGCCGTCGGCGCCCAGCAGCGCCTTGCGCTCCAGCGGCTCGATACCGCGCTCGGGCAGGCTCAGCGCCAGGGTCGCCTCCCTGACAGGCAACGGACTGCCATCGCCGTTCATCAACTGCAGGATAAAACTGTCGCTGCCCACTTTGCCGGGCGAAACCAGAACCTGGAACATCGCCGTTTCGGTGTGGATGTGGATCGCGAGCGGGGTGACGGCGGCAGCAGCGAGTGCGCGTGGCGGCGGCGCGAAGCGCCAACCGGCGACGACAGCCAGGATCCCCACGACGACGATGCATTCGGCCAGAATCGACCGCAGCAGCGGGCGCGTGTTGGCGGGATTGCGGGCCAGCCGAGGTGTCAGGCGATAGCGGTTCAGCGCCGCGAGGCCCAGCAGCAGGAGCACGAGCGTGATTTTGATCGAGAGGATCATTCCATATCTCGTCTCGATCAGGTCGCCAAAACCCTGCAGCTGCATGACCGCGAGCGCGAGCCCGGTCAGCACCAGCAGGCCCACCACCGGCATCGCCGCGCGCGAGAAACGTTGCAATACGAAAAGCAGCCCCTCAGTCCGTTGCCACGCCATCGCCGCCAGCGGTGCGAGCGCGCCGACCCAGAAGGCAACGCCTGCGCCATGCAGGAACATCGAAGGCCGGGTCAGCCATTGCGGGGATGCGCTGGCGGCATGACCGCTGGACGCCAGCGACAGGCCGACGCCGGCCAACGCCAACGCCGACAGCATGGCGGCGGTGCCCGTGACCTCGCTTCGCAGGGCAGCGATGGCGGCGATCATCGCCACCGCTGATATCAGCAACGACGGAAACAGGCTCGTCAGCGCGGCGGCTTTCCACGGCGCCGACGTCAGGATGCCGCCGAGCGGCAGATCCAGCAGATCGAGCCCCTGCCCCCCGAGCGACGCCGCCGCGCTGACAAGCCCCAACGTCAGGGTGGCGGCGGTCAGCCTCGCCCCAATCCGCATG
Source organism: Bradyrhizobium sp. (assembly GCA_049286845.1). Classification (GTDB taxonomy): domain Bacteria; phylum Pseudomonadota; class Alphaproteobacteria; order Rhizobiales; family Xanthobacteraceae; genus Bradyrhizobium. The sequence goes on along the minus strand of JBAQER010000761.1, from coordinate 7,837 downwards.
CGCCCGATCCAGCAGGCGAAGAACGCCCCGCCGACGCCGGCGAACAGCCCGAGATAGACGCCGATCCGCGCCAGCCAGATCAGGCCGTTCAACGGGCCGGCCCTTGCCGGGTTCGCCGCCGATCCCGTCGGGGCGCCGATCGAAAACACCAGAGATCCCGCGACCGGGTGGCCGTCTTCCGAGATCACGCGATAGCTGACGACCTGGGTGCCGCGCGGCAGCTGGTCGGGCAGCGCGATAACGATGGTTTCGCCAACCCCGCTCACCGTCGCATCGTCGCGCGCCCTACCCTCGGCATCGATCAGGCTGACAACCGCCGGCGTCACCGCTTCGTTGAAGCGCAACTGAACCGACTTCGGCGCCTGCGAGAGGACACTGCCGTCGCCGGGCTCCATCGACACCAGCACGGCGTGCGCCGAGGCGCCGGTTGCCAACCCGAGAACCAACAACGACGTGGCGAGGCCGGCGATGAGACGCATCGCGAAACCCTACGGTTTGGGCACCAGCTTGACCCCTGGCGCCGGCGACTTGCCGTCATGGCCATGGCCGGCACGGCCTTCCGCCGGGATATCGATCCAGCGATTCACGCTCTGCTCGCATTCCTGCACCACCGGAAAATACAGCATGCTGTTGGGCTTGAGCCTGCCGGTCAGATAGGTGCTGACGACGAATTCATCGTAATTGCCGTCGGCCAGCTTGCCGCCGCTCCACACCACTTCCTTGACGCCTTCCGAGAATATCTTGCCGTGGTAGTCGTACTCGGTGGCGTATTTTCCGCTGATCGCCTCAACGCTCCAGCCGGCCTTCGGCATCGGTTTCACAGCAATCACGCCTTCGGGAATCTGAACGCGTATCTTGACGGTGGCCGAACCGGCGCAGCCATGCGGCACGGCGAACACCGCCTTATAGGACGCACCGATCGTCGCCTGCTTGTTTTCCAACGAGACATGCGCGCCGGCTGGCGACGACGCGGCGAGCGCGGCAATGGCCGCGAGAAAGACAGCCCTCGACATCGTCAACCTCACTTCTTCATGCCGGAATGATCGGGCATGCCCTTCATGTCGTGACCGCCGGAATGGCCCGCGCCCGCGGGAGCTTGCGCGCCCACGCCCTGCACATCCAGCGAGAGTTTCACCTTGCCCGCCTTCTCGAACTCCAGCGTGACCGGCAGCTTGTCGCCCTGCTTGAGCGGGCTCTTGAGATCCATCAGCATCAGGTGATAGCCGCCCGGCGCAAGCTTGACCGTCTTGCCGGGCTCGATGGCGAGACCCTTGTCGAGTTGGCGCATGATCATGACGCCGTCCTTCATGGACATCTCGTGGACCTCGACCCTGGCGGCAACATCCACTGCGCCGCCGATCAGACGATCCGCGGCCGAGCCCTTGTTCTCGATGGTGAGGTACCCACCCGCCACTTTGGCGCCGCCCGGCGTGGCGCGGCTCCAGGCCTGCGTGATCACGAGGTCGCCGGCCTTGACCTCCTCGGCGCCCGCGGGCGCGGCCAGCAGAGTTGCGAAGGCAATTGCATAAGCGAATGTACGTACGATTTGGTTCATGTGTCTCTTCCTTTTCTTCAGTGAACGAGTAGGTCGCCATGATGGGGTGACGTCGCGTCAGAACTTGAGAACGATCGGGCTTCCCTTGTGACGACGATTGTCAACGATGCCATGCCCGATCTCCGTCCGCCGGGCCTGCGGTCCACATTACCAGCGCGCCTTGACGCCGGCATACAGGGCACGACCGTTACCCGGCTCGAACAGTGGCGATGCCGGATTGGCCCGGTCGATGATGCTGGCGGAGGCAATGTAGGCCTTGTTGCCGATGTTCCTGGCTTCGACATACATCGAATAGGTTCCGCCATTGTCGACGCCTGCCTTGAGTCCCCAGATCGCATAGGGTTCGGTCTTCAGCGTGTTGGCGCTGTCGACGAAATAGGACTCGGGTACCCATTCGAGATTGGGGCCGATATAGAAGCCGTTCGGATGTTTGTAGAGCATCTCGGCCCGCAGATAGTGACGCGGGGCGCCCGGCAGCTGATTGTTGCCGAAGGTTGGGTCATCATTGAAACGGAAATCATTGAAAGTATAGGCGAGGTTGAGCCAGATCTTGTCCGGCGCATTTCCCGTGACGAAGATGTTCCTGAACACCGCGGCGCCGACACCCGCCTCGATGCCCTGATGAATGGTGCGATCGAGATTGGTGACGTTGCAATTGCCGAACGAGCTGTATTGGCACTGCAGCTCGTCGCGGATGTTGGCGCGATAGGCGGCCAATTCCCAGGTGAAGTCGGGACGTTTGCCGCGCGTGCCGATTTCGTAGGTCGTCGCGATCTGCGGCCGGATCTGGAAGAATGGAATGGTTGGGTAGTTCGGATTGAGGAAGTTCGGGCTGACGCTCTCGCCGAAACTCGGCACCTCGGCGCTGCGCGAAATGTTGCCGAACACCTGCCAGGTGGGATCGACGTCCCATAGCAGACCCGCCTTGGGGCTCCACAGGCTGAAGGTGCTGCGGCCGTTGACGTCGCCATTGGTCGAGAAGTTGACGACCTGGTCGCGCACGGCAAAGAGATATTGCGTTCCCGCCACGAAGGCGACATTCGGCACGAAATAGAACGAGTTTTCCGCAAAGGCCGAATAGTTTTCCGGCTTTTGTGTCAGGGAGGATGTGGGCGTTCCCTTGAACCCGCCGGTGTTGACGAATTGCCGGGCGTCATTGGTGCCGTTGAGAACGTTGACCCCGGCCACGAACTGGTTGCGGAAATCGCCGATGATCCGGTCGTCGGTGACCTTTGCGAAGCCGCCATAGTCCTTGTAGCGATAATCGAGCCACTGGAAGATCGGGTGCATCAGATGCCGGTCCACCGCAAACGCGCCGAAATCGACGACCGTGTTTTCCAAACGGATGGTCGTTTTGTTGGCGACGCGGACGGTGTCGATGTTGCGTTGCCAGTCGTTGATGACGTTCCCGACCGCCGCAGTCTCCGGCGAGGAAAGAGCGATAGGCTTGGTGACGGAGCCCGGGATGCGCTGCCGAACGTCGTTCGCGTTCAGATAAAACCGGGTCTCGACATCCGGTGAAAATTGATAGCCGACATTGCCGCTGACCCGCGTGGCATGCCCGCTGCTGTGATCCCTGAATCCCTCTGCCGCCTGGGTGGATGCGGTAATGAAGCCATCCCACGGGCCATTCGTGCCGCCTGTTTGGGCCTGCAAACGGCGGAATCCAAAACCGCCGAGATCGACCGACACCCCGTTGGGAAAGGGATCGCGTCCGGTCGGTGTGACGAAGTTGATGGCGCCGCCGAGCGAATTGGCGCCGAATTGCAGCGCATTGGCGCCCTTGTAGACCGCGACATATTTGTAGGCGGTTGGGTCGATTTCCTGGAAGTCGCCGTAGCCGTCGGCAGTGTTGATCGGAATCCCGTCCATGTAGAGCTGGACGCCACGCAGATGGAAGTTTCGCGACAGGCCGGAGCCCCGGATTGAAAGCCTCGTGTCGTCGCCCCATTTCGGCTGTGCAAACACGCCGGGAACGTAATCGAGAACATCCTTGATGGTATTGGCGACGGTGGAGTTCCGGTAGGCCGCGGCGGGAACGATGGCAACGCCGCCCGGGGTCTGTTGAATATCGCGCAGCGCCTGTTGCACGGTGAGGACCGTCAGCGCGGGCCCCCTCGCCAGATCGTTAGCGATTGGTGCAACCGTCTCGTTGCGAATGCGGGCGGTCCGCGACGTTCGCGCACCGCTGCGTTGCGGCGGACGGACCGCGGCCGCCCGCTTTTGTTGGGGAGCCTCTACGGTGACCGGCGGCAGCTGACCTCGTGGATTGCTTTGGGCTCCAGCCGAAGCGGGAATGAAGATAGCGGCAGACGAAAGCAACACGCTGCGCGCGAACACGCTTGATATCTTATAGACACTGGACATTTGACATTCCTGACACTGGCGCCATGGCCAGCGTGTTGAACGGCGCCAACCGGCGCGGGAGTGACCGCACCAATCGTTCGGGTGTTCGCTAGGTCAGGAAATGAAGGGTGGCGCGCGCGCCTGCGCATTCGAGCCGACCCGCAGGGTCGGCATCGGGTCTGCAGCTTGCAGCCACGACATGCGCTGGTACTGGCGCTGCAGACTTACAAAAACGAGCGGGGGTGGTTCGATGGCAATGCCGCCGCCATGACCGGCCGCGCAAAATGCGCAGCAATCGCCGCGGTCGTGCTGCGTGTTGGCCGGAGCCGTCTGCGTATCGTCCGGAGTGGAAGCCAACCCGGAACAGATCGACGCCATATAGAGGGGATCCGATGCGGCGTGAGCGACCGCGCGAAAAGCCCCGATCGGCGCAATCACTTGCACCAGGATCGAGAGCAGCACGATTGGAATGATTGCTTCCAGCCGCCGTCGCATGATTTTCCCCAAAAGGCCCAAATTCGGTAGCACTGGCCCTGCCGCTTGTCGAGAATTTTGCCACGGCGCCCTGTTCATACCCCGCATGCGGCGACGCAATTTGATACAGCGCAATGATCCCGCGGCTCCTGTGTCGGATACAAGTTGCGTTTACCATGGACCCTCCGATGTTCGACTTCGACCAACCGCTATTTGTTGCCGGACTGCTGCTGGGGCTGTCATCGAGCCTGCACTGCTTCGGCATGTGCTCCGGCATTGCAGCCAGCCTGCATTTCGCCGCCGGTCTCGATCCCAATCGCCCCGCACGCGATCTCTTGGCAACGACGTTGCTGATCAACGCGGGGCGGATCGGCGGCTACGTGATCGCGGGCGCGATCGTCGGCGGCGTCGGTTCGAGCGTATTCGGCGCGTTCGACCAATCATTCAGCCACGCGGTTCTGCGCTGGGCCGCAGCGGCGGCGCTGGGTTGGATCGGGCTTTCGATGCTCGAGGTTCTGCCGCTCCCCGTCATGCTGTACCGGATTGGTTCACGCGTCAGCAAAGCGATGGACGCCGTCGCGGGCGCGGCACGACTGCCGCCGACGTTGGGGCTTTTCGTAAGCGGGACGGTGTGGGGCTTTCTGCCCTGCGCCATGGTCTACGCTGCCCTGTTCTACGCGATGCTCTCGGGCTCATGGCTCGGCGGGGCGCTGGCGATGTCCGGTTTTGGTCTTGGCACCTTGCCGGTTCTGATCGGCGCAGGCCTCGGGCTTCCGCTGCTGCGCCGCCGGGCGACTTCGGTATGGTTGCGGAATGGAGTCGGAATCGCCATTATCGCGGTCGGAATTGTCAGCGCCGGCATCTCTCCTGCCGAATTTGCGGCGTGGTGCCGGTCTGGCTGAAGCGTTCCGGGACAATCGATCCCCTGCCTACGACCTTACCCGCCCTGCGGATTCCTGCAGTCGGATGCAACCCGTGATAGCGCAATTCCGATCATTTCGCAGTTTGCTCGAATTTTGAACATTCGTTGCCGTAATTGGTGACAAGACGAAAAAATTAGTCTACGAGTGCGGGCTCAGGCTGGCCGAGAGGTTTTAGTCTGGTGGTCCAAGTCTCGGGAGGAGCCCTGGCGCGCACAAGCAGCGTCGCCCCGTCAATCAAGATCAAATTCAAATTTTCGGGGAAATAGGGTCGACACAATTTTTAGAGCAGGGCTTGCGCCCTGCTCTTTTTTTTCGCGAAGCTTGGACGTCGCCCATGCATCGGGATCGCAACGCAATGGACATGACAATCCCGGCCAATCCGATCCAGCACAGTTTCGAACTCGCCGCGGAACGATGCGAGGATCTGACGCCGCTGGTCTATCGCCGCCTGTTCCGCAAACACGCCGAAGCCGAATCGTTGTTTCGCCGCGAAGGCGGCGACCTTGTGAAAGGCTCGATGCTGGCGCTGGCCATCGATGCGATGCTGGACCTGGCCGGCGAGCGCACCGGGCATTTCCGCCTGATCGGCTGCGAGGTTCAGTCGCACGACGCCTACGGCACGCCGCGAGAGCTGTTCGGAGCGTTCTTCGGCGTAATCGCCGACACGATGCGCGAGATCCTCGGGAGCGACTGGACGCCCGAGATCGATGCGGCGTGGCGGAAATTGCTTGATGAGATCAGTCGCCTGGTCGCCGAAAGCCAGGCGCAGATCGAGGCCTGACGTCCTCAATCCCGCTCGAGGAAATTCGAACCGATGTTGGCCTTCTTCTTGATCGCGTCGAAATCGCAATAGACGCCATCGGCGACCAGCGTGTAGCTCGCAATCACCGTGTACTTGTCGAGCTTGACCGAATTCAAGCCGAGGATCGACGTCCTGGTGCCGTCGTTCCATTTGAACGGGGTGGTGCTCTGGGCCTTTTCGCAGGCCGCCACGGCTTCGGCAAAAACATAGCCCTCGACGAAGGCTTTCATGGTCCGAAGCTGGGTGATGGTTTTCCAGTTCATGTAGAAGGCGCCCGCGAGACCCGCGATCAGCAGGACCAGAATCCCGACAATCAATCTTTGGAACGTCATTTCCTTCTCCCCACCCGGAAATCCAGCACTCAGAACGGAAATCCCATCAGCTTCGACAGCCGCTCAATATTCAGGTAGCCGGCACGATAGGCCGCCATTCCGATGCCGAAGATGACCGCGGAAATCAATGTGGTCCAGATCAGCTTGCGGCCCATCTGGCTTGCGATCGGCGCACCGGGGTCGGTGCCGGGCGCGCCCTCGCCGTCCTCGTGCTGGCTGCGCACGCCGAACGGCAGCGTCAGGAACAGGGTGACCCACCACAGCACGAAGTAGATCGCCAGCGCGGTTGAGATCGAATAGGCCATGGTCAGGCCTGCTCGATTTCGACCAGCGCGCCGGAAAAATCCTTCGGGTGCAGAAACAGCACCGGCTTGCCATGGGCGCCGATCTTGGGCACGCCGTCGCCGAGCACCCGCGCGCCTTCCTTGATCAGGGTGTCGCGCGCCGCGACAATGTCGGGCACGTCGTAGCAGACATGGTGGATGCCGCCGTCGGCATTGCGCTCGAGGAATTTAGCGATCGGCGAAGCCTCACCCAGCGGCTGGATGAATTCGATCTTGGTGTTGGGCAGCGTCACGAACACGGTGATGACGCCGTGCTCCGGCAGCGGCACCGCCGCAGAGATCTCGGCGCCGAACGCCGCGCCATAGATTTTGGCGGCCTTCTCGGCGTCCTTGACCGCGATCGCCACATGATTGAGCCGGCCCAGCATGGCACTCCTCCGCCGAATCCTACACCGTCAGAACGTGAACGTAGCACAGGGGCTTCTTGCCCCAATGCTGGTTGATCGTGGCGCGCACCGCCCGCCGCACCGACTCCGCCATCGCATCGGGATCGCGCCGCCGCGCCCGCGGCAGGCCCTCTACGGTCGACACCACCGTGTCGAACACGATCTCGTCGATGATCTCTCCGGCGGTATTCTTCTCGGGGATTCCGACGAGATCAACCTCGGGATCGTCAGCCAACTCGCCCTTTTCGGTCACCGCGACCGCCACGAAAACGCAGCCGGCAAAGGCCAGCTTTTTTCGTTCGACGACCGCGCGCGACTTGGACTCCTCGAGGATCGAGCCGTCCTTGTAGAGCCGCCCGGAGGGCAATTCCTCAATGATGGCGGGCTCCCCGGGGCCGAGCCTGACCAGATCGCCGTCGCGGCAGATCAGGACCTTGGGCACGCCGGCGGCCCGCGCCAGCTTGGCGTGCTCGGACAGATGCAGCGCCTCGCCATGGACGGGGATCAGGAGTTGCGGACGCACCCATGAGATCATCTCGCGCAATTCGTCGCGGCGCGGATGGCCGGAGACATGGACGAGATGGGTGCGGTCGGTGATGACCTCGATGCCCTGCGTCACCAGGCCGTTGATGATGGCGCCGACCGCCTTCTCGTTGCCGGGAATGGTGCGCGAGG
>JBAQER010000760.1:0-3481 GCA_049286845.1 Bradyrhizobium sp. | reverse complement strand
GTATAGATCGTGTTGCTGAAGGTTCCGGTATCGCCGAGATAGTGCCCGGTCGCCATCGCCGACCCGTTGGCCATGGTGAAGGTCGGAAACAGCGAGTGCGGATTCCTGAAATTGATGCCCTTGTCGCGGACCTCGGCCATCGCGGGCGCGGTGTCCGCTGTGACGATCCGTCCGCGCAGCCCGTCCGGCACGAACAGGATGAGGTTGTTCTGGGCGAATGCCATGCCGGCGGACAGCGCCATCAGGCTGGCGGACAGCAACAAGGTTGCGCGCATCGAAATCTCCCCGATCGGAAGCGGTTCTCGGCCCTCGGGCCGTTGCCTCCGTTTAGTTTTGGTCTGCGACGGAATTGTTACATGCGACCTGCGACCTCGCAACGTGCCGCCGGTATCCACCGGATTCCGCACGCCGTCTTAACCTGCCGATAACTCACTTTCCTAACCGCCTCTTGGTGCCGGTTCCGTTACAAGGTCGCCAGTGGGGCTGGAAATGTCGGGTCGTTCATCGGATGGCGTTAAACGGGGGCGCCGATGGCTGTTGCAGGTCAGCGCGCGCTTTCGCGTGCGATGGGGCGCAATCCAATGGCTTATCCTGTGCGGCGCCGCGCTCGTGATCGCGATCGCGCTGGGTACCGGATATCTCGCTCTGCAATTCCGCGAGCGCGCGCTCGAGGTCGCCGAACGGGAATTGACCAACAGCGCGCTGCTGCTGTCACGTCATTTTGACCAGCAACTCGCCGATCTCCAGCACGTCCACGACGACGTCGTTGCCCATATGCAGGCGGGCAGGATCGACACCGCCGAAACCTTCGAACGGCAGATGTCGACGCTGGCCGCGCACGAGATGCTGCGCACCAAGCTCGCCGCACTTCCGCATGTCGGCGGTTTGAACCTGTTCAACGTCAAGGGCATGTTGATCAATTCTTCGGAGATGTGGCCGGTCGCGGATGTCGGCATTTCGGACCGGCGCTATTTCCGCGAGTTTACTTCGGGTCGGCCGACTCCCGACGTGATCGTCGAACCGGCCGTCAGCAAGGTGACCAAGATCTGGACGACGATCTTCGCGCGCAAGATTACCGGCCTCCGCGGCGAACTGATCGGCTTTGCCACCCGGGGCGTCGAGCCTTCCCATTTCAATAGTTTCGTCGCTTCGCTGGCGCTGAACAGCGACACCACGATCTCGATGATTCACCGCGACGGCACCGTGATCGCCCGCTATCCGTACGACGACGGCCTGATCGGCAAGAACGTCGCCAATTCGCTGGCGTTTCGCAAGGCGCTGGCGCTCGACGGCAACGCTTCCGGGCGCTTTGCACACTCCGTCCAGGGCGATGAAAGGGTCGGCTCGATCCGCTCGCTGACGAATTTTCCGATTTTCATTGTCGCGACAACCAAGACATCGGCCGCGCTCGCCGATTGGCGGGCGCAGACCAAGCTGCAGTTTTTCGCGGCGCTTCTCGCGGTGGTCGTCGTCATCGCCACGATCTTCCTGATCGTTCGCCAGTTGAAGCGTCAGCACGAGGCCGCGCAAAAGCTGCTCTCCGAGAAGAGCCAGCATCTCGACACCGCCATCAACAACATGACTCAGGGGTTGCTGTTGTTCGACGCCTCGGGCCGCCTCGTCATCTGCAATCAGCGCTACATCGACATGTTCGGCGTGTCGCCTGCGGTGGTAAAGCCTGGCTGCCATCTGCGCGACCTCGTTCTCCATCGCCAGCAACTGGGCTCGTTCGTCGGCGACGTCGATGCTTACTGTGCGAAATTTCTCGATCCCGAGAAGGACCTGGTGAACGACACCGTCGTTTCAACCCCCGACGGCCGCATGATCCGGCTCATCTTCAAGCGGTCGCCGGACGGCGGCTGGGCCGCCACGCTGGAGGACGTGACCGAGCGGAGGCGCGTTGAGGCCAAGATCGAGCATCTCGCCCACTATGATGCGCTGACCAATCTGCCGAACCGGACCGTGTTCCAGCGGCATGCGGAGTCGCTGCTTTCGCAGCCTGCCGGCGTTCAGTTCGCCATCCTTTATATCGACATCGACGAGTTCAAGCGTATCAACGATACGCTGGGCCATCTGATCGGCGACGAGTTCCTGAAAGTCGTATCGGAGCGGCTGCGCCAATCGGTCGGGCCGGACGACTTCGTCGCCCGTCTTGGCGGCGACGAATTCGCCATCGTGCAGAATCGTATTGCTTCCGATGCCGACGTTGAAGCGCTTATCGCGCGGATCTATCAGGCGCTGCGTACGCCGTTCGACTGCCACGATCATCGCCTTTCAGGCGACGCCAGCATCGGTATCGCGATTGCCCCGCGCCATGGCTCCGATCTGTTCGGACTGCTCAAGAGCGCGGATCTGGCGATGTACGCCGCAAAGGCGGCCGGCCGCCGGACCCACCGTTTCTTCGAACCGTCGATGGAAACGCAGGCCAACAGCCGCCGCGAGCTCGAGGGCGATCTGCGGAGTGCGATTGCCGAAGGCGGCTTCGAAATCCACTACCAGCCGCTGGTCGATCTGCATAGCGACGAGATCGTCGGGTGCGAGGCGCTGTTGCGCTGGCGGCATCCGGTGCGCGGCATGGTCTCGCCGGCCGAATTCGTTCCGATTGCCGAGGAAACCGGCCTGATCGAGGAAATCGGACAGTGGGTGTTGCGAACCGCATGCGCCGAAGCGGCCGCGTGGCCGGCTCACATTCGCGTTGCCGTCAATGTTTCACCGGTCCAGTTCAAATCGCCGACGCTGTCCCTGAAGGTGGCCGCAGCGCTCGCCGAGACGGGGCTCGACCCGCGGCGGCTGGAGCTCGAGATCACCGAGGCCGTGTTGATTGCCGATGACGACGCGGCGCTGGTGGCGCTCAATCAGCTCCGCGCGCTTGGGGTTCACATCGCGCTGGATGATTTCGGCACCGGCTATTCGTCGCTCAGCTATCTGCAGCGGTTTCCGTTCGACAAGATCAAGATCGATCGCAGTTTCGTCAAGGAACTCATGCGCGGCACCGGTTCGTCGTCCATCATCAAGGCCGTAGTGAGCATCGCCGCCGACCGCAACATGATCACGACCGCGGAAGGGGTCGAGACCGAGCAGCAGCGCGAAACCGTGCAGTCGCTGGGATGCACGCAAATGCAGGGATACCTGTTCAGCGCCGCGCGGCCGGCGCATGAAATTCGCGGGATGCTGGCTTGCCACCCGGCGGCGGTCGAAGCTGCGGCTTGAGCGGCGGATGCCGGCCCGGCATTTCCGGAGCCCGGCTATCCGTCACTTGCCTTTCGCGCCGCAATTATACGCCTTCCGAAATCCCGCAGCCTGGGCATCTTCCTCAGAGCAGAACCAGCGGTCCGGCTCCGTCAAACCAGGGTAGCTGCGGCAGCCCTGCAAGTGATAGACACCGCGATTGCCGGTGACGCGGGCGCGCACGGCAAATTTGCCCTTGATGTTGCATCCCGACGGCATCACCGGTTGCTCGGGAAACAGCACCGCGCGTATC
>JBAQER010000759.1:0-5587 GCA_049286845.1 Bradyrhizobium sp. | reverse complement strand
TCGACGATCAGCACCGCATCGGGATCGCCGCGCACCGCGGCGCCGATGATCGGCTGGAACATCGCGATCTCGCGGCCCAACGCCAGCATGGTGCGGTCGACCAGCTCGACCGCGATCGGGCGCAGTTTCACCAGATGCTGAGCGGCGTTCATCGCCTCGTAGAAACTGCCGAAGTGGCAGACGCCGAGCACCTTGTTGCGGATCACCGGCCACAGTTTGAGCTCGACCTGGGTGGTGAAGGCCAGCGTGCCTTCCGAGCCGACCAGCAGATGCGCCAGGTTGTTGGGTGCATTGCGCGGCACCAGCGCATCGAGATTATATCCGCCGACGCGGCGCTGCACTTTCGGAAATTTCCCGGCGATCTCGGCGGCCTCGCGCGCGCCGAGATCGAGCATGTCGTGAAACAGATCGGGGCCGCTGTCGCCGGGATTGACCTCGCCGAAATGCAGCAGCCTGCCGTCGGCAAGAGCCGCGTCCATCGACAGTGTGTTGTCGCGCATGGTGCCGTAGCGCAGCGAACGCCCGCCGCAGGAATTGTTGCCGGCCATGCCGCCGATGGTGGCGCGCGAGGCGGTGGAGACATCGACCGGAAACCACAGCCCATGCTTTCGGAGCTGCCGGTTGAGGTCGTCGAGCACGATGCCCGGCTCGACCACGCAAGAGCGGTTCTCGACGTCGAGCGAGACTATGCGGTTCAGGTGTTTGGAGAAATCGATGACGATGCCGTGATTGACGGTCTGGCCGCATTGCGAGGTCCCGCCGCCGCGCGGCGTCACGACCCGCCCGTCGTCGCGGACAATCGCGAGCGCCCGCAGCGCCTCATCCATGGTCCGGGGGATCACGACCCCTGCCGGCATGAGTTGATAAAATGAGGCGTCGGTGGCGTAGCGGCCGCGGTCGAACGGGTCGAAAAGTACGTCTCCGGCAATCTCGCGGGTCAGGCGCGCTGCAAGGGCGCTGTTTTCAGCCGAATTTCCAGACTTATCGGTCTGCGTCGCCGCCATCGGTCCAATCTCGTGATGTTTCCATGTCTTGCATTCGGGTCCTGCCTTTGCAAGGAATACCTCCGTGTCCGGCGTCCTCGACGGCCGATGAAGTCCTGTCCATCAATCGGCCGGATCGCCATGGGCCCTCTCGAGCAGATCCACGTTGGAGACTCCGGCCACGAACCCGGGTCTGTGCCGGATCGCGTCGTCCGCAGCTTCTGGCACGGCCCGTTCTCACCCTATGAAGCGCTGTGCCTGTCGAGCTTCGTGGCCGCCGGAGTGGAGGTCGAGCTGTTCTCGGAAGCGCCGGTGCCGGGTCTGCCTGACGGGGTGAGGCGTCGCAATGCGCGGGAAATTCTCGACCAAGAGGTTGCTTTCTATCGGCACGAGTTCGACGGACCGAGTCCCTCTCTGCACTCCAATCATTTCCGTTACACACTTCTCGAGAAACTGGGCGGTTGGTGGATCGATACCGACGCGATGCTGATCGCCTCGTCGCTGCCCGCCGCCAACATCTTTATCGCGCGACAGTCGGATCGCGAATTGAACAGTTCGGTGATGCGCTTTCCGCTTGGTCATCCAATGATGAAGGCGGCGCGTCAGCAAACGGCGGCGCGGCTGGAGAACGCGCGCTGGGGCGAGACCGGCCCCAAATTGCTGACCGAACTGCAGCCGGCCTATGCGCCGGATATGCCGATCGCGCCACGCCAGAGTTGCTACGCAATCGGAGCGGAAGAATTCGAGAAGTTCCTGCTCCCGGAAGCGCGGGATGAGGTCGATGAGCGGACGTCGGATTCCACGTTTGTCCATCTGTGGAATGAGATGTGGCGCAAGGCCGGGGTACCCAAGAATATCGCGCCGCCAAAGGGATGCTGGCTCGATCGGATGTTCGAGCGTCTTCAGGTCCCCGTGGTTTGGTCCGACCGGCTGGACGCGACGTACATCGAGCGATGGGCGGCGTTGCGCCGCGACCGCGATCACGCCGGTCACCACAATCTCGTTTTCGACCGGGAATTGAGCCGTCTGCGCGCCGAGAGGGATGCACTGGAAGATGCGCGCTTTTTGGGATTCAGCCGAATTGTCGGGGATTTGCGGGCTCGCGTGAAAGCGCGCTTCAAGAGGGCTCGCGACAATCCGGAATGAAATGCCTGGCCGTCGCGGAATCGCGTCGTCGGTCGGGCAGGCCGCCGCTTCTGGGTTTCACCAGCCAGGCTCGCCGATATTGCAATGCAATCATGCACGATTCCAAGGAGATAAAACGTTGATCTCTGTTGGGGACAAGCCCGCCGAATAGTGATATTCGAGCGGCTCGCGAAGCCAGAATACCCCCGGGAAGGACGCCATATGACCCTGCACACTGGTAGGCATTTTCTCCAGATTCCAGGACCGACCAACGTGCCCGATCGGGTGCTGCGGGCCATGGACATGCCCACCCTGGATCATCGCGGTCCCGAATTCGCTGAATTGGGTCATGCCGTGCTGGCGGGTTGCCAGCGGATTTTCCGGACCAAGCAGCCGGTCATCATCTACCCGTCGTCGGGAACCGGGGCTTGGGAAGCGGCGATCGTCAATACGCTGTCGCCCGGCGACAAGGTGCTGATGGCCGAGACCGGCCAGTTCGCCGTGCTGTGGCGCGGCATTGCCGAGAAATTCAAACTCGACGTCGAATTTCTGCCGACCGACTGGCGGCACGGCGCCGACGTCGAGCAGATCGAGGCCAAACTTGCCGCTGACCGCGAGCACAAGATCAAGGCGGTGTGCGTGGTGCACAACGAGACCTCGACCAGCTGCGTCACGCACCCGTTCGAGGTTCGCAAGGCCCTCAACCGCACCAACCATCCGGCGCTGCTGATGGTCGATACCATCTCCGGACTCGCCTCGCTGGAGTACGAGCACGACGCCTGGGGCATCGATGTCTCCATCGCGGGATCGCAAAAGGGCATGATGCTGCCGCCGGGGCTCGGCTTCAACGCGCTCTCGGAAAAGGCGCTGGCGGCCTCCAGGGCCAACACATCGATGCGGTCCTACTGGGACTGGCACGACATGATCGCGATCAACAAGCAGGGCACGTTCCCCTACACGCCGGCAACCAATCTTCTGTTCGCGCTGAAGGCGGCGATTGCGATGCTCGAGGAGGAGGGGCTCGACAACGTGTTCGCCCGCCACATGCGCCATGGCGCGGCCACCCGCGCGGCGGTCAAGGCATGGGGCCTGGATACGGTCTGCCTCGACCCGCATGCCTATTCGCCGGCGCTGACCGCGGTCATGGTTCCGGACGGACACGACGCCGACGCCTTCCGCAAGGCGGTGCTGGAAAACTTCGACATGTCGCTGGGCACCGGTCTCGGAAAGCTCAAGGGCAAGGCGTTCCGGATCGGCCATATGGGGCACTTCAACGATCTGATGCTGATGGGCACATTGTCGGGTGTCGAGATGGGTCTCGACATCGCCAAGATTCCGCACCGCAGCGGCGGTGTGCTGGCCGCCATGGAAGTCCTGAAGGGACGCGACGTGGTGGCGATGCCGAAATCCAAGGCGGCGGTTGCCTGAGCCGGATTGAAAACTTCATTGAAGCGCGCGCGTCCTGCGCGCGCTTCGGTCTTCCTGACCATGCGGGGCGCCAGCAGCCCCAAGAAGCGGCAAGAACAGAAAGAGCGTGCCATGAACGCCCCGGTACCCGCCACCGAAGACCTGATCTATACGGTCGAGAACGGCATCGCCCACCTGACCTTCAACCGCCCGCAGGCGCGCAACGCGCTGACCTTTGCGATGTACGAGCGCATGGCCTCGATCTGCGAGACGGTGAACGCCGACCGCTCGATCAAGGCGATGATTCTGACCGGCGCCGGCGACAAGGCGTTCGCGTCCGGCACCGACATTTCGCAATTCCGCGCCTTCAAGACCGCGGAGGATGCGCTCGAATATGAGGAGCGGATCGATCGCGTGCTGGGCGCGCTGGAGAAGGTTCGGGTGCCGACCATCGCTGCCATTGCCGGCGCCTGCACCGGCGGCGGGGCGGGCATTGCCGCCTGCTGCGATATCCGGATCGGCACCGCGGCGACGCGGATCGGCTTTCCGATCGCGCGCACGCTCGGCAATTGCCTGTCGATGTCCAATATCAGCCGAGTCGTCGCGCTGGTCGGGCCGGCGCGGACCAAGGACCTGATTTTTACGGCGCGGCTGATCGAGGCGCCAGAGGCGCTGGCGCTGGGTCTGCTCAACGAAGTGGTTCCCGACGTTCCGACGCTGCAGCGCCGCGCCGCCGAAACCGCAAAGCTGATTGCCGGCCATGCGCCGATCACGATGGAGACCGCCAAGGAAGCGGTGCTCCGCGTCCGCCGCACGTTGACGCGCGAGGAGGGCCGTGACCTGATCCTGCGCGCCTATATGAGCGAGGATTTCCGCGAGGGCATGGACGCGTTCCTCAACAAGCGTACGCCGAACTGGAAGGGCAAATAGGTCCGCTAACTCGCTTCCCATGCCAAAGTCATGAGCAGGGCGGCCGGACCTGCTTGAACTCATCGGCGTAACCCCGCACAATGGCGCCCAACAAGCCTCGCCCGGGGTAACCGGGCCGAACGAGAACATAGGGGGATGGAACGTGCGAAACATCATCAAAGCCACCGCCGCCGTGGCGGCCATGCTGGCGAGCGCGCCGGCGATCGCGGCCTGGGAACCGACCAAGCCGGTTGAAATCGTGGTCGCTGCCGGGGCCGGCGGTGCATCCGACCAGATGGCGCGGATGATGCAGGCCGCGATCCAGAAGAACAATCTGATGAAACAGCCGGTAGTGGTGTCGCTCAAGGGCGGCGCTTCCGGCGCCGAAGCGCTGATGTACATGAAGTCGTCGGACGGCGACGCCAACAAGGTGCTGATCGCCTATTCGCTGATCTACATGCTGCCGCTGTCGGCGAAAATTCCGTTCAACTGGCGCGATCTGTCACCGGTGGCGGTGGTGGCGATGGACCAGTTCGTATTGTGGGACAATGCCGCCGGGCCGAAAACCGTGAAGGAATTCGTTGCCGCCGCCAAGGCCGCCCCTTCGCCGTTCAAGATGGGCGGCACCGGCTCCAAGCGCGAGGATCACGTTCTGACCGTGTTCATGGAACAGCGGACCGGCGCGAAATTCTCCTATCTGCCCTACAAGTCCGGCGGCGAGGCGGCGACGCAACTGGTCGGCAAACATACCGAAGCCAACGTCAACAACCCCAGTGAGAATCTCGAGGTCTGGCGCGCCGGCCAGGTCCGCGCGCTCTGCGTATTCGACAAGGAGCGGATTTCCTACAAGACCAAGGTGACCGACACGCAGTCGTGGAACGATATTCCGACCTGCAAGGAAGAAGGTCTCGACGTCCAGTACCTGATGCTGCGCGCGATGTTCCTGCCCGGCAAGGTGACTGCGGAACAGACGGCGTTCTACGTCGATCTGTTCCAGAAGGTGACGCAAACCACCGAGTACAAGGAATACATGGAAAAGCAGGCGCTGAAGCCGATCTTCCTCACCGGCAAGGACATGCTGAAATTCCTCGAGGAGGACGACAAGCTCAACGCGTCGCTGATGAACGAAGCGGGGTTCGTGGCGAAGTAGGTGATGCCGGGAT
>JBAQER010000758.1:0-3617 GCA_049286845.1 Bradyrhizobium sp. | reverse complement strand
GGTTCGAACCGCGCCCGGTGCGGGTCGAACCGCTCGACGGCGATCGCGTGTTCATTGCCACGGGGCTCGCCGCGGGCAAGCGCCTCGTCGTTCAGGGTGCCGAGTTGCTCGGCCAGGTACGCTGAGGAGAACGCCAGATGTTTCGCTTTCTCGTCACCCAGTCATTGCGCAACCGCCTGCTGGTGATTGCCGCTGCATCGGTGCTCGTGCTGCTCGGCATTTTCAGCGCCGGCCGGCTCCCGGTCGACGTCTTCCCCGATCTCAACAAGCCGACCGTCACCATCCTGACGGAATCGGAAGGGTTGGCGCCTCCGGAAGTCGAGCAGCTCGTCAGCTTCCCGATCGAAACCCAGATGAACGGCGTTCCCGGGGTCACGCGGGTGCGCTCGGTTTCCGGAGTTGGGCTCTCGATCGTCTATGTCGAGTTCGACTGGGGAACGGACATCTACCGCAACCGGCAGCAGATCGCCGAGCGGCTTTCCCTGGTCAGGGCCCAGTTGCCGCCGAACACCGTGCCGCAGATCGGGCCGATCAGCTCGATCATGGGGCAGATCGTGCTCGTCGCGATGACGAGCGAGAAGGCGTCCGCGATGGAAGTCCGCGAGGCCGCCGACTTCATCGTTCGCCCGCGCCTGCTCGCGATCCCGGGCGTCGCCCAGGTCATCCCGATCGGGGGCGAGGTCCGCCAGTATCGCATTGCGCCGAATCCGCCGGCGCTGCGCAGCCTCGGCGTCACCTATGAGCAGGTCGAGCAGGCCCTGACCCAGTTCGGCGTCAATACCGGCGGCGGTTTCACCGACCAGCATGCGCGCGAATACCTGATCCGGAATATCGGCCGAACCACCAATCTGGACGACCTCCGCAGCGTAGTCGTGGCGCAGGTGAACGGCGGGCCGGTGTTTCTGCGCCAGGTCGCAACCGTCGAGTTCGCGCCCAAGGTCAAGCGCGGCGAAGCCGGCTACATGGGCAAGCCGGCCGTCATCGTCTCGATCGAGAAACAGCCCAACGTCGACACGATCGGATTGACCCGCGAGGTCGAGCGGGTCCTGAAGGAAATCACGGCGTCGCTTCCGGAAGGCATGAGAGCCGACCAGATCGTCTTCCGCCAGGCCAACTTCATCGAGGCGTCGATCCGCAACGTCGAACAGGTCCTGATGGAAGCCGGCGTTGCCGTCGCCCTCGTTCTGTTCGCCTTCCTCCTGAACTGGCGAACCACGGTGATTTCGCTGACGGCGATCCCGGTCTCGATCCTGACTACGGCCTCGGTCTTCTATTTTGCCGGGCTGTCCATCAACACCATGACGCTGGGCGGTCTCGCCATCGCGCTCGGTGAGCTGGTCGATGACGCCGTCGTCGATGTGGAGAACATCTTCAGGCGGCTGCGCGAAAATCGCGCTCTGGAACGTCCCAGACCGGCATTCGACGTGGTCATATCGGCCTCGCAGGAGGTCCGGTCCGGAATCGTCTATGCGACGACGATCATCGTGCTGGTGTTCGTGCCGCTGTTCGCGCTGTCGGGAATCGAGGGCCGGCTATTCGCCCCCCTGGGCGAAGCCTACATCATTTCGATCCTCGCCAGCCTCGCGGTCTCGGTCACGCTGACGCCTGTCATGGCCTACTACATGCTGCCGCACCTGAAACGCCTCGATCACGGCGACAGCGTTCTGGTGCGCCTGCTCAAGCGCGGTTACGGCGCGCTGCTCGAACGCGCCTTCCGCCACCAGCCCGCCTTGATGGCCATGACGTTGCTCGCCGTGACCATTGCAGGGATCGCCGCGTTCCTTCTTCCGCGCTCTTTCCTGCCGCCCTTCAACGAGGGCACGCTCACCATCAATATGCTCTTCAATCCGGGCATTTCGCTCACCGAATCCAATCGCGTCGGCCTGATTGCCGAGCGTCTCATCATGGAGGTGCCCGAAGTCAAGACAGTCGGGCGACGGACCGGGCGGGCGGAACTGGATGAGCACGCCGAAGGCGTGCATTCCTCGGAATTCGATGTCGACCTCGCCAAATCATCGCGAACCAAGGTGGATGTGATCGCGGACATTCGCGCGAGGCTCGCGGTTCTCCCGGCCTCGATCAATGTCGGTCAGCCGATCTCCCACCGGCTCGATCATCTGCTGTCCGGGGTCCGTGCCGAGGTTGCACTGAAGATCTTCGGCGACGACCTGGATGCGCTGCGCGCCGCCGCCGAGATGATGCGGACGCGGCTGGCAGGCATCCCCGGACTTGTCGATCTGCAGGTCGAAAAGCAGGTTCTGATCCCGCAGCTCGAAATCCGCGTCGATTACGGCCGCGCCGCCCTCCATGGCGTGCAGCCGGCGGCCGTCGTCGAGCAGCTCAGCCGCCTCTCGAACGGGCGGATCGTGTCGCGCGTCGTCGACGGCTACCGCAGGTTCGACGTCACCATGCGGCTGCCGGACCGGCTTCGTACCACGCAAAGACTGGGCGACCTCCTCATCGAAACCCCGACCGGATGGATTCCGGCGAGGCAGCTTGCCGACATCAAGGAGACCGAGGGTCCGAACCAGATTCTGCGCGAGAACGGACGCCGTCGCGTGGTGGTATTGGCCAACACCAACGGCACCGCCGACATGGCGCAGATCGTCGCATCGATCAGGGAAGTGCTGACGTCGATCAGGCTGCCGGAGGGATTTTATACCCGCCTCGAGGGTACCTTTCAGGCGCAGGAAGAAGCCAGCCGGACCATCGGGATTCTCTCGTTGCTATCGCTGTCGCTCATTTTCGCCATTCTCTATAGCCGCTATCGCTCGGTGCTGTTTGCCGTGATCGTGATGGGCAACGTGCCTCTCGCGCTGATCGGTGCGGTCATGGCGCTCTGGTTGACGGGTCAACCGCTCTCCGTCGCATCGATGATCGGTTTCATCACCTTGACCGGTATCGCGGCGCGCAACGGCATCCTGAAGATCAGCCATTACATCAACCTGGCCCTGCAGGAGGGAATGCCGTTCGGGCGCAATCTGGTGCTCCGCGGCAGCCTCGAGCGGTTGACGCCGGTGCTGATGACGGCGCTGGCGGCAGGCGTCGCGCTGGTTCCGCTGCTGATCGACGCAGCGACCCCCGGCAAGGAAATCCTTCATCCCGTGGCCGTCACGATATTCGGCGGCCTCATCAGCGCGACGTTACTCGACATGCTGCTCACGCCCGTCCTGTTCCTGCGGTACGGCGAAAAGCATCTCGAACGATTGCGGCGGGACGCCGCCGCGTCCGTGGACTCGGCTCGCGGAACGTCATCAGCCGAAGCCTTTTGATCGCAGCAACGGAGAAAAGAAATGTACGCAAGATGTCTATTGATCGGAGCTTTGCTCGCCTGGTCCGGTTCGGCCGGGGCGCATGAAGCCAAGGGAACGAATGGCGGGCGGATCGCCGACGCGGGATCATACCATGTCGAAATGGTCGTGAAATCCGAGGTCGTCGACGTGTTCATCAGCGACGCCGGCGAAAAGCCCGTTGCGACATCGGGATTCAAGGGAACCGCGATCCTCGTCGCGGGCGGCAAATCCCAGCGGGTAGTGCTGGCGCCCGTCGATGGCAAGCGCCTTTCCGGCAGTGCTGCGGCCGCGTTGCCAAGCCAGCCCAAAGGGGTCGTGCAACTG
>JBAQER010000757.1:0-8539 GCA_049286845.1 Bradyrhizobium sp. | reverse complement strand
CCCTAGTTCAGCGTGACCTGCGGGTGATCGTCATTGGCGATGCGCGACAGCGCCGCGCGCGGCTCGCCCTGACTTCCCGTGCAGATCGCCAGCACCTTGTCCGGCGGAAAATGACCGTAGAGATCGGCGCCGCGGAAATTCTGCACGCCATCGAGAAAACCGGTCTCGCGCGCCACCTGCACCACGCGCTCCATGGCGCGGCCGACCACCACGACCTCGCGCCCGGCGGCCTTGGCGGCGTCCGCCACCGCGCGCAGCCGTGCAACGTTGGACGCAAAGGTGGTCACGGCGACCCGGCCCTTGGCGTTCTTCACCAGCTCGGTGATGGTCTTGGCGACTTCGGCCTCCGACGGTGAGCGCCCTTCCCGCACCGCGTTGGTGGAATCGCCGATCAGCGCCAGCACGCCGGCGTCGCCGAGTTCGCGCAGCCGCCGCTCGTCGGTCGGCTTGCCGATGATCGGCGTCGGATCGATCTTCCAGTCGCCGGTGTGCAGCACCGTGCCGGCGGAGGTGTGAATGGCCAGCGCGTGGGATTCCGGAATCGAATGCGCCACCGGAATGAACTCGACATTGAACGGCCCGAGATCGATCCGCCCTCCCGACGGCACCACCGTCACCGGGATTTTCGGCGGATTGCGCTCGGAATTGCACTTGGCCTCGAACAGCGCCGCGCTGAACTGGGTCGCATAGATCGGGCATTTCAGTTTCGGCCAGAGGTCGATGATGGCGCCGAAATGATCTTCATGGGCGTGGGTCAGCACCAGGCCGACCAGGTTCTTCCGCTCTTTTTCCAGAAAGCGGATATCGGGCATGATGAGATCAATCCCCGGCAGATGCTCCTCGTCGCCGAACGACACGCCGAGATCGACCGCCAGCCAGGAGCGCTGATGGCGGTTGCCGAGGCCGTAGATCGACAGGTTCATGCCGATCTCGCCGACGCCGCCGAGCGGCGCAAAGGTCAGTTCATCCGGCCGCGCCATCAGGCTGCCCCCGCCGACGCCGCCGAACCGAAATAGACGTCCCCCGCCGAGACCGGAACCCGGGTGCCGTCCGCCTTACGGACGATCAGGCAGCCCTGCTCATCGATGGTGTCGAAGGTGCCTTCGACGGCCGTGGCGCCCGCCTGCACCGCGACCGGCTGTCCCAGCCCGGCGGCACGCTCCAGCCAGAGCCGCCGGATCTCGCCAAAGCCGCGCCCGTCGTCCCAGAGGCCGCGAAACTCCGCCCAGGCGTCCGAGAACTCCGCAAACAGCTCCTCTGCGCCGACATGGACCCCGAGCGCTGCCAGCGAGGTCGCGGGCGTCGGCGTGCCCCCGGGTGCGGCGACGACGTTGGTGCCGATGCCGACCACGACGGCCAGGCGATTGTCGGCCGCGGCCTCGGCTTCCAGCAGGATGCCGGCAAGCTTTTGCCCGCCCGCGAGCACGTCATTGGGCCATTTCATCTGGTATTTCATATAGTCCGATCCCGCTGACCTCAGCGACGCCTCGACGCTTACCCTTTGTAGCGCCGCCTCCAGGGCAAGTCCCGCAGCAAAGCCGAGCGTCGCCGCGACGGCCGGCGACACATCGATGACTTCGAGAATGCTGCTGGCGAGGTTACCACGCGGCGCCACCCAGGGGCGATGCCGCCGCCCGCGTCCGGCCGTCTGCTCCGACGTCACGAACCACATCGGCCCGCGCTCGCCATCGCGCGCCCGCGCCATCGCTTCCGCGTTGGTCGAGCCGGTCTTGTCGAAGGTGGCGAGCCGGTAACCCGCCGATATGGCTCGAGGACCGAGCTTGAATGTCATTTAGAAAAGCGACTTCGCCGCGACCGTAGCCACGCTGACCAGCGGTCCCGGATAGACGAAGAAGAGGATGTTGAAGAGGCCCGCCACCGCCAGCACCGTGCGCAGTTCCATCCGCATCGGATCGACCTGAGCGAGCGGCTCGTCGAAATACATCACCTTCACGATCAGAAGATAGTAGTAGGCGCCAACCACGCTGGCGAGGACACCGACCACGGACAGCGTGAACATCCCGGCCTTGATCGCCGCGACGAAGACGTAGAACTTGGCGAAGAAGCCCGCCAGCGGCGGGACGCCGGCCAGCGAAAACAGCAGCATCGCAAAAAAGAACGCCAGCAGCGGATTGGTGCGCGACAGCCCGGCGAAGTCGCTGATGCTCTCGACGTTCTGGCCGTTGCGCTTCATGGTCAGGATGACGGCGAAGCTGCCGAGCGTCATTGCCACGTAGATCGTGATGTAGACCAGCACACCCTGCGCGCCCTCGACAGTGCCGGCGGCGAGCCCCACCAGGGCGAAGCCCATATGACCGATCGACGAATAGGCCATCAGCCGCTTGATGTTGGTCTGGCCGATGGCGGCGAACGACCCCAGCACCATCGAGGCGATCGCCACGAACACCACGATCTGCTGCCATTGCGAGACGATGCCCGGGAATGCCGTCAGGGCCACCCGGGTGAACACGGCGAGCGCAGCGACCTTCGGCGCCGAGGCGAAGAACGCGGTGACTGGCGTCGGTGCGCCCTCATAGACGTCGGGCGTCCACATGTGGAACGGCACCGCCGAGATCTTGAAGCAGAGCCCGGCGAGCAGGAACACCAGACCGAACACCAGGCCGACATTGCCGGTCTTCGCCGCCGCCGCGATGCCGGCGAAGCCGACCGTACCGGTGAAGCCATAAATCAGCGACGCTCCGTACAGCAGCATGCCCGACGACAGCGCGCCGAGGACGAAATACTTCAGGCCGGCTTCGGTCGATTTCGCGTTGTCACGGTTGCTGGCGGCGACCACATAGAGCGCGAGCGACATCAGCTCGAGCCCGAGATAGAGCATGATGAGGTCGCCGGCCGAGACCAGCACCATCATGCCGAGCGTCGAGAGCAGCACCAGGATCGAATATTCGAAGATACGACGCGACGGATCGGCCAAAAACTCCACCGAGAGAATCAGCGTCGCCGCCGAGCCGATCAGCACCAGTATCTTCATGAAGCGGGCGAAGTCGTCGACGATGAAACTGCCGCCGAAGGTCGTGAGCTTACCAGCCGGCAGCATCAGTTCCAGCACGCCGGTCAGGACCAGCAGACAGACCGCAAGGCCGGTGACGAGCCGCGTCGTCTCCTGCCCGCGATAGGCCCCGATCATCAGCAGCACCATGGCCCCGACGGCGAGCACCAGCTCCGGCAGCACGGGCAGCAGTTGATATCCTGCACTCTGGAAGCTCATGTCTAAGGCCTTACTGCAGCAGCGCGGCTGCCTTAACGGCAGTCACTGCGGTGTTGTAGTTGTTGACGAGTTGCTGCACCGACGACGCCGACATGTCGAGCACCGGCTTCGGATAGACGCCGAACAGGATGGTGAGCGCCACCAGCGGCATCAGAATCAGGCTCTCGCGGAAGGTGAGATCCTTGATGCTGGCGAGCGACGGCCTGGTCAGTGCGCCGAACACCACTTTGCGATAGAGCCACAGCGCATAGGCCGCCGACAGAATGACGCCGAACGTCGCCATGGTCGCGGTCGGGATCGAGACCTTGAAGGTGCCGATCAGCGTCATGAACTCACCGACGAACCCGGAAGTGCCAGGCAAGCCGACATTGGCCATGGTGAACACCATGAACACCAGCGCGTAGAGCGGCATTCGATTGACCAGACCGCCATAGGCCGCGATCTCGCGGGTGTGCATGCGGTCGTAGACGATGCCGACGCAGAGGAACAGCGCGCCCGAGACGATGCCGTGCGACACCATCTGGAACACGCCGCCGGCGACACCCTGGGTGGTGCCGGCGAAAATACCCATGGTGACGAAGCCCATATGGGCGACCGACGAGTATGCAATCAGCTTCTTGATGTCTTCCTGCATCAAGGCCACCAGCGAGGTGTAGATGATGGCGATGACCGACAGCGTGAAGATCAGCGGCGCGAAATCATGCGACGCCAGCGGGAACATCGGCAGCGAGAAGCGCAGGAAGCCGTAGCCGCCCATCTTCAGCAGGATCGCGGCCAGGATCACCGACCCCGCGGTCGGCGCCTCGACATGCGCGTCCGGCAGCCAGGTATGGACCGGCCACATCGGCATCTTCACCGCAAAGGAGGCGAAGAATGCCAGCCACGCCCAGGTCTGCAGGGACCGCGGCACGGCGGTGTGCATCAGGGTCGGAATGTCCGTGGTACCGGCGTTCCAGTACAGCGCCATGATCGCCAGCAGCATCAAGACCGAGCCGAGCAGCGTGTAGAGGAAGAACTTGAAGGAGGCATAGACCCGGCGCGGGCCGCCCCACACCCCGATGATCAGGAACATCGGGATCAGGCCGCCCTCGAAGAACAAATAGAACAGCACGAGGTCGAGCGCGGCGAAGGTGCCGACCATCAGCGTTTCCAGCAGCAGGAACGCCATCATGTATTCGCGCACCCGCACGGTGACCGATTTCCAGCTCGCGAGGATGCAGAACGGCATCAAGGCGGTGGTCAGGATCACGAACGGAAGCGAAATGCCGTCGACGCCCATGTGATAGGTGATGGTACTGGCGAGCCACGGCGCCTTTTCGACGAACTGGAAATCCGGCTGGGCGGGATCGAACCGCCAGATCAGGATCAGCGACACGGCAAAGGTGATCACCGTGGTCCACAGCGCGATCCAGCGCGAATTGCGCCGCGCGGCCTCGTCGTCGCCGCGGCTCAGATAGACCAGTGCCGCGCCGACCACCGGCAGGAAGGTGACAACGGAAAGAATGGGCCAGGTTGTCATCACTGGGCTCCCGCGCCGAACATGAACCAGGTGATCAGGCCTGCGACCCCGATCAGCATCGCGAAAGCGTAGTGATAAAGATAGCCGGTCTGAATTTTCACCACGTTACGGGTGATATCGAGCACCCGCGCCGACACGCCATCGGGGCCGAAGCCGTCGATCACATAGCCGTCGCCCTTCTTCCACAGGAAGCGGCCGAGCCACTTCGCCGGGCCCACGAAGATGAAATCGTACAGCTCGTCGAAATACCATTTGTTGAGCAGGAACCGGTAGAGCACCTGGTGCTGGTTGGCGAGTTCGACCGGGAGGTAGGGTCGGCGGATATAGAACAGCCACGACACCACGAATCCCAGCGCCATCATCACCGTCGGCAGGAACGCGATGGCCTGCGGGATGTGGTGCATCTCGTCGATGATGTGCGGGTGCATCTTCACCGACTCGCGGAAGAATTCCGCCACGCCGTGGCCTGCGAACAATTCCTTGAACGGGAACCCGGCGAGGATGGATCCGGCGGCGAGAATGCCGATCGGGACCAGCATCCACAGCGGGCTCTCATGCGCGGCCTCGTAGTGCTCCTGATCGTGCGGCTCGCCATGGAAGGTCTTGAAGATCAGGCGCCATGAATAGAACGAGGTCAGTCCCGCGGCGATCACCGTCATCAGGAATCCGTAGAACGCGAACGGATTGTGCGCGACATAAGCGGATTCGATGATCGCGTCCTTGGAGAAGTAGCCGGCGGTGAGCGGGAAGCCGGTGAGCGCCAGCGTGCCGATCACCATCACGATGTAGGTGAAGGGAATCCGGTCCTTCAACCCGCCCATGTTGCGGATGTCCTGCTCGTGGTGCATCGCGTAGATCACCGAGCCGGAGCCCAGGAACAGCAGCGCCTTGAAGAAGGCGTGCGTGAACAGATGGAACATGCCGACGGAGTAGGCCCCCGCCCCCATCGCCACGAACATGTAGCCGAGCTGCGAACAGGTCGAATACGCCACGATGCGCTTGATGTCGTTCTGCACGAGGCCGACGGTGGCCGCGAAGAACGCCGTGGTGGCGCCGAAGAACATCACCACGGCCTGCGCATTGGGCGCAAGTTCGAACAATGGCGACAGCCTCGCCACCATGAAGACCCCGGCGGTGACCATGGTCGCGGCGTGGATCAGCGCCGAGACCGGCGTCGGGCCTTCCATGGCGTCCGGCAGCCAGGTGTGCAGCAGGAACTGGGCGGATTTGCCCATCGCGCCCATGAACAGCAGCAGGCAGGTCAGCGTCAGCGCGTCGGCGTGCCAGCCGAAGAAGTTGATGGTCTTGCCGGTCAGCGCCGGCGCGCCGGCGAAGATGGTCTCGAAATCCGTCGAGCCGACCAGCATGAAAATCGCGAAGATGCCGAGCGCGAAGCCGAAGTCGCCGACCCGGTTGACCACGAAGGCCTTGATGGCGGCGGCGTTCGCCGACGGCTTCTGGTACCAAAACCCGATCAGGAGGTAGCTGGCGAGACCGACGCCCTCCCAGCCGAAATACATCTGCACCAAGTTGTCCGCGGTCACCAGCATCAGCATCGCGAAGGTGAACAGCGAAAGGTAGGCGAAGAACCGCGGTCGGTACGGATCCTCGTCCATGTAGCCGATGGAATAGAGGTGCACGAGCGACGATACGGTGTTGACCACCACCAGCATCACGGCGGTCAGCGTATCGACCCGCAGCGACCACGCCACCTGCAGGTCGCCGGAATTGATCCAGGGAAACAGCGCGATCCGCGCGTCATGGTGCATGAAGCCGACGTCGACCAAGGCTACCCAGGACAGGCCGGCCGAGACCAGCAGCAGGCCGGTTGTGATCAGTTCGGCCGCCCGCGACCCCGCCGCCGCCGGCTCGACCGCATGATGGTCGTCATGGCCGTGGTCGTCATGCCCATGCGTCGCGTGGGTTTCGGCGCCATGACCGTGCCCGTCATCGTGATGCTCGACCGTGTCGCCGCTCGGGTTGCGCGCATGCGCACCGAAGATAGAGATCAGGCCCGCGAGTATCGCGCCGATCAGCGGCAGAAAGACGATTGCCTGGATCATTTGGCGCGTTAACCCTTCATCAGATTGACGTCTTCAACCGCAATCGAGCCGCGGTTGCGGAAATACACCACCAGCACCGCGAGCCCGATCGCCGCTTCCGCCGCGGCCACCGTAAGCACCAGCAGTGCAAACACCTGCCCGACGATGTCGCCGAGGAAGGTCGAGAACGCCACCAGGTTGATGTTGACCGCGAGCAGGATCAACTCGATCGACATCAGGATGACGATGATGTTCTTGCGGTTGAGAAAGATGCCGAGGATCCCGAGCGTAAACAGGATGGCGCCGACCGCGAGGTAATGTCCGAGTCCGATCGTCATTTCACCCACTCCGGCGCGTCCGCGTCCTGCAGGCCCTGACCCGAGGCCACCTTGCGCACGCTCATCGCAAGCTCGGGCGTCCGCGCGTTCTGTACGTTGATGTCCTGCCGCTTGACGCTGACCTTGTGGCGCAGCGTCAGCACGATGGCACCGATCATCGCGACCAAGAGCACCATGCCGGCGATCTGGAAGTAGTGGATGTACTTCGTATACAGCACGAGCCCGAGGGCTTCTGTGTTGCTGACGTTGGTCGGGATCGCCGCCGTAATCGACTTGGCGACATTGGGGCTGATGACCCAACCGCCGCCGACCAGCAGCAGTTCGGCGAGGAAGATCGCGCCGATCACGAGGCCGATCGGCAGGTATTCCAGGAAGCCCTCGCGCAGTTCGGTAAAGTCGACGTCGAGCATCATGATCACGAACAGGAACAGGACCGCGACTGCGCCGACGTAAACCACCACCAGGATCATCGCCAGGAATTCGGCGCCCATCAGCACGAACAGCCCGGATGCGTTGACGAAGGCCAGGATCAGATACAGCACGGAGTGCACAGGATTGCGCGACACAATCACCATCACCGCCGAGGCGACGCAGATGCCGGCGAACAGATAGAAGAACAGCGCTGGAAGGATCATGCCCTCACCTCACCGGTACGGCGCATCGAGTTCGATTGATTTCGCAATCTCGCGCTCCCAGCGGTCGCCATTGGCGAGCAGTTTCGCCTTGTCATAATAGAGTTCCTCGCGCGTCTCGGTCGCGAATTCGAAATTCGGTCCCTCGACGATAGCATCGACCGGACATGCCTCCTGGCACAATCCGCAATAGATGCATTTCACCATGTCGATGTCGTAGCGCACCGTGCGGCGGGTGCCGTCGTTGCGGCGCGGGCCGGCCTCGATCGTGATCGCCTGCGCCGGGCAGATCGCCTCGCACAGCTTGCAGGCGATGCAGCGCTCCTCGCCGTTGGGATAGCGACGCAGCGCGTGTTCGCCGCGGAAGCGCGGCGAGATCGGCCCCTTCTCGAACGGATAATTCAGCGTCGGCTTCGGTTGGAAGAAATAGCGCATGGCGAGAAAGAACGCCGACACGAATTCGGACAGCAGAAGCGAGCGGGCTGTGGCGTTTACATTGACACTCATAGCGACCTCATTTCGGCGCGATGTCGGCGAAGTGCAGCACGCCGGCAACGACGACCACCATCGCCAGCGACAACGGCAGGAACACCTTCCAGCCGAGCCGCATCAACTGGTCGTAGCGGTAGCGCGGCACGATCGCCTTCGCCATCGCAAACAGGAAGAACATGAAAAATACCTTCAGCGTGAACCAGATCACGCCGGGCACCCAGGTGAACGGCACCACCGCGACCGGCGGCAGCCAGCCGCCCAGGAACAGGATCGCGGCCATCGCGCAC
>JBAQER010000756.1:0-6987 GCA_049286845.1 Bradyrhizobium sp. | reverse complement strand
GCGCGCAGACAGCCAAACCGGCGCTGGTCGACGGCGCGCTGGCGCTCGCGGTCATCATGGGCGGGCAGCTGCGCATCGCGCTCCGCCTCGCTTTTACTGGAGACAGGATCGCGGCGGTCGAAGCGATCGCCGATGCCGAACGCCTCAGTCGGTTCGACCTTGAAGTGTTCGAGCCGCAAGCGCCGTCATAATCGTTTCGTGGCTGTGAATATCATGGCCTGAAGCGGCATGCGGCCGGGATCGGCGCCGAATTCGCGGCGAAATTGCTGCGCCAGCGCATCGATGATCTGTTCCGGATCGACCCCGCCGCGAGCCCGGACCTGATCGATCAGCGGGTTACCGTAGACCGCCCCGCGCGCGAACTGCTCGGCATCCGGCAGCTCCCGTTCCTGTTTGACGACAGCAATGCCGATGTCGTTGAAACCGGCCGCAATCAGTAGTTCCTTGATCGGATCGATCTGGTGGCAGGAGAACGGCACGTTGTAGAACTGCGGCGGATCCGCAGAAAAAAAACTGCCCGCAACCTCGTGCGCGATCCGGCCGAACGGATTGTGGCGATGCGAATCCCAGACGCTGAACAGGTAGCGGCCGCCGGGGGCGAGCACGCGAAAAACCTCGGCGCAGGATCTGGCCTTGTCCGGAAAGAACATGATTCCGAACTGACAGACCACCGCGTCGAAGCTTTGGTCGGCGAAGGGAAGCGCCACAGCGTCGGCCGGCTGGAACGCGACTCGCTCGCCGGCCCGAAACTTGGCGCGGGCGATGTCGAGCATCGGCGGATTGAGATCGGTCGCGATCAGATGAGCATCCGCGGGCAAGGCGTCGCGCAGCCTGCGGGTGACGATGCCGGTGCCGGCCGCGGTCTCCAGCACCCGCAACGGATTGCCGGCGGCGGCGCGCTGCGCGATGTCGGCGGCGTAATCTGCGAAGATGATCGGACCGAGGCCCTGATCATAGTACTGCGGGATACTGCCGGTGAAGCCGGCCGCGTCGTTGCTCATGACGAACCTCCGATCGCCCCGGCCGCAGCATAGCGCGGGGCCCCGGTCCAACAAGTAGCCGCCCCCCGGGGGTTCAATCCGGAACCACCAGCCTGACACTTGACCCTGCCGCGCCCCCTCGATATCTTGCATGGAATACGGAATTCCGTATTCTGAATCAGGACGGCCGGCATGATCCCGTTGAACCCGCTCCCCAACCTGATCGATCAGGTCTATGCGCGGATCCTCGAAGCCATCATCGACCGCACCCTGCCGCCGGGGCATCGCATCCGGCAGAACGAACTCGCCGAAAAGCTCGGGGTCTCGCGGCAGCCGGTTTCCCACGCGCTGCATCTGTTGCACCGGCAGGGCCTGGTCGCCGAAAGCGGCCGCCGGGGTTTTGAAGTGACGCGGCTCGATCCCCTGCGCATCCGCCAGCTCTACGAAGTGCGCGGCGCCATCGACGCGCTGGCGGCCCGGCTCGCGGCCGGGCGGGCCAGGACCGACGCTGCCGGACGCGCGCAGATCGAGGCCGCGCTGCAGGCCGGGCGCTCCACGAACCGCAAGGCGCCTCTGGCGAGGCTGATCGCGCTCGACGTCGATTTCCATCGCGCGATCTATGCGCTGTCCGGCAATCCCGCGATCGAGGAAATGATCGCGCCGCAATGGCCCCATATGCGGCGCTCGATGGCGACGGTGCTGGCCGAACTCGACTATCGCGAGAGCGCCTGGGCCGAGCACGAGACCATTGCCGCGCATGTTTTTTCCGGCAACGCCAGGGCGGCCGAAGGCGCGGCACTGGCGCATGCGCTCGGCGCCGGACGCATGACCGAGGAGAGACTGAAGGCGACCGATCAGGCGGCGTAGTCAGACACCGTCATTCCGGGGCGAGGCGCAGCCTCGAACCCGGAATCTCGAGATTCCGGGTTCGCGCTTTGCGCGCCCCGCAATGACAACGATAGAAAACTCAAGGGAGGAAACCGATGAAACTCACTCCAGAGCAGATCGACTATTTCAATCGCGAGGGCTGGCTGTTCCTGCCTGAATTGTTCAGCCAGGAGGAAGTCGACCTGCTGGCGCGCGAAGCGGAGAGCATCTACGGCGCCAACCGCCCGGAGGTGTGGCGCGAGAAGAGCGGCGCGCCGCGCACCGCCTTTGCCGCCCATCTCTACAACGAGGCGTTCGGGCTGCTCGGCGCGCATCCGCGCATGATCGAGCCGGTCGAGCAGATCTTCGGCGAGAAGGTCTACATGCACCAGTACAAGATCAACGCCAAATCGGCCTTCACCGGCGACGTCTGGCAATGGCATCAGGACTACGGCACCTGGAAGCGCGACGACGGCATGCCGCAGCCGCGCGCGATGAACATCGCGATCTTCCTCGACGAGGTGATGCCGATCAACGGCCCGTTGATGCTGGTGCCGAAGAGCCAGCACGCCGGCGACCTCAAGGCCTCGCATGACCTCGAGACCACCTCTTACCCGCTGTGGACGCTGGACGAGGAAACCGTGACGCGGCTGGTGAAGGAGGGCGGCATCGTCGCGCCGACCGGCAAGGCCGGCGGCATGCTGATGTTCCACGGCAATCTGGTGCACGGCTCGGCCGGCAACATCACGCCCTATCCGCGCAAGATCGTCTATCTGACGCTCAACGCCGTTTCGAACTACATCCGCACCCCGACCCGGCCGGAATATATCGCCCATCGCGACTTCACGCCGATCAAGACCGTGGATGACGATGCGCTGCTGCGTTTGGCGCGGGCGCATCGCCAGGCGGCGGAGTAGCCTCTCACCCGTCATTCCGGGGCGCGCTGAAAGCGCGAACCCGGAATCTCGCGCAGATCATCTCGGGATTCCCCGATGTGCTATTGCACATCTGAGGTCCACACGAAGACGCGTGGCCCGGAATGACGCGAGTGAAATTTTGATCGGATTCCCATGAACCTCTCCCACCTCCTCAACGCCCGCCGCGAAGCCGGCAAACCGGTCCGCGTCGCGCTGATCGGCGCCGGCAAATTCGGCTCGATGTTCCTCTCACAGGTGCCGCACACGCCGGGATTGGAAGTGCCCATGATCATCGATCTCGACCGCGATCGCGCCCGCGAGGCGTGCCGCACGGTCGGCTGGGACGAGGCGCGGATCGCGGCCACCGCCTTCACCGACGACGGCGTGCGGGCGATTGCGGGCGGCGCGATGGACGTAATCGTGGAGGCCACCGGCAATCCCGCGGTCGGCATCCGGCATGCCCGCGCGGCGATCGCGGCCGGCAAGCACATCGTCATGGTCAATGTCGAGGCCGACGTGCTGGCGGGGCCGCTCCTGGCGGAGGAAGCCCGCAAGGCCGGCGTGGTCTATTCGCTGGCCTATGGCGACCAGCCGGCGCTGACAGCCGAAATGGTGGACTGGGCCCGCGCCACCGGCTTTCGCGTGGTCGCCGCCGGCAAGGGGACAAAGTATCTGCCTGCCTATCACGACGTCACGCCAGCCGGCGTCTGGGGCCATTACGGGCTCACCGCCGGCGAGGCGCAGTCGGCCGGCATGAACCCGCAGATGTTCAACTCGTTTCTCGACGGCACCAAATCCGCCATCGAGATGGCGGCGATAGCCAATGCCACCGGGCTCGATGTGCCCGGCGGCGGATTGCTGTTTCCGCCCTGCGGCGTCGACGACCTGCCGCATGTGATGCGGCCGCGCGACAAAGGCGGCGTGCTGGAGAAATCCGGCGTCGTCGAAGTGGTGTCGTCGCTGGAGCGCGACGGCCGGCCGGTGTTCCGCGATCTGCGCTGGGGCGTCTATGTCGTGCTGGAAGCGCCGAACGACTACGCCGCGGACTGTTTCAGGCAATACGGCTTGAAGACGGATTCATCGGGTCGCTATGCGGCGATGTACAAGCCGTATCACCTGATCGGGCTGGAGCTGAACATCTCGATTCTGTCAGCGGCGCTGCGCAATGAGCCGACCGGGCAGCCGCACGATTTCCGCGGCGACGTCGCCTCCGTCGCCAAGCGCGACCTGCGCGCCGGCGAAATGCTCGACGGCGAAGGCGGCTATACGGTGTGGGGCAAACTGATGCCGGCCGCGGCCAGCCTTGCGGCCGGAGCGTTGCCGATCGGGCTCGCGCACCGGGTGAAGCTGAAGAACGATGTCGCCCACGGCGCCGTGGTGCGCTGGAGCGATGTCGAGATCGATGCCAACAGCGACACCGTCAAGACGCGACGGACGATGGAAGCGGCGTTTTCGAAGTAACGCCAGCGGGTAGTGCGGCGGCCTCACCCTTCGAGACGCATCGCTTTCGCGACGCTTCTCAGGATGAGGGACTCTCAACCCTCATGGTGAGGAGCGTGGCAACGCCGCGCGTCTCGAACCCATGAGGCAGTTGGCTTCATGATCAATATCCGGCTCAACCCGAAACGCACCCGTCTCAATGAACTACGGCAGCAGGCGGCTCTTCCGCGCCTGGCGGAACCATTTGCGGAACATGCCTTCGGTGTCCATCATTTCGGTGAAACCGGCCTGGTTGATCTTCACCGTCGAGACGATCGAGGGCGGACCCGGCTCGATCTGGCCATGGCGCATGGTGTAGTCGGCATATTGAAACGACAGGCCGACGAAGGCTTCGAGGCCGGGCGCGATCAGGTCGTATCTGCGCCGCAGTTCGTCCCACGGCGCGATCCACTTCGGAGATTCCTGCGCCAGCGACAGCGGCACGGCGGCGCCGGGCTTCATGTCGAGCGCTTCCGCAATCGCCGGCCAAACGTTTTCCCAGGTGAAGACGTCGCCATTGGTGACGTTGAACGCCTCATTGCGCGCGGCATTCGTCTCGCCGGCCCAGGCGATGGCGCGCGCCAGGAGGTCGACATCGACCGCCTGCGACACCCGCGCCGCACCGCCGGGATAATCGAGCGCCCTGCCCTGCTCGCGCAGCATGGCGGCATAAACGCCGAGCGGCGGGATCAGATCCATGGCGCCGCCCATCGCCTCGCCGACGATCAGGACCGGCCGCAGGATGCTCCAGTGCCAGGCCTTGCCCTGCTGCAATTGGCGCAGGAAATTCTCCTGCGCCCAGTAGAAATTCGGCTGCTCGTACATTTCGGAGCGGCCTTCCCGCGCCGGCACCTTAAGCGGGCGGACATGCACGCCGTAGGCTTTGGTGCCTTGCAGCAACGCGACATGGTTGAGCGACGGCGCCGCCGGCTCGAGCACCGCCATCAGGTTGCGGAGCATCGCGTCATTGGTGCTGATCTGGCCCTGATCGCGCCAGCCATCGACCAGGTTCGGCGCCTCATAAAGGGCCGCGTAGACGAGATGGGTTGCGCCGCGCAGCGCTGCGGCGATGCCCCGGCATTGGGCGGGATCGGTCAGATCGACGGGCAAATGACGGGCGACGTAAAGCTGGCGCGGCTTCCTCCGCGACAGCGCGACCACCTCGGATTCGCCGGCACCGCCGAAATGCCGCAAGGCGGCGCTTCCCACCAGACCGGTCGCGCCCGCGACCACGACCTTCTTGACTGCCATTCACACGTTCTCCGGTGCGATTTCCCGCTCCTGCCTAGCAGATGGAGGCGGAGCGCGTCAGTCCGTCGCGTCACGAGCTATTGCCCGCAAAACATGCATCGATCGTTCGGCTTGGGCGGAGGGCGCCACCATGCCGGGCCTCTTCGCAACTGCGTTGTAAAGCAGAAGCGGAGCGATGCCCTTGATTCCTGGGAACCGATTGGTCATCCTGCCGGCGGTCCGGGATGCTCAGGTTTCGATCGCACCCAAGAATCAGGGTTTTGCCTTCGAGGTCCGGGTTTCCGGTACCAATCACAACGTCGACCGTCGGCGATAAAAAAGCGACATTCAAGATCGTTGCCCCTCGTCGATAACGCGACATAAAAAAACAGAGGAGGAAGCGCATGAAGCGTCGTGAATTTCTGAAGGCAGGTGGCGTCGGTCTCGCTGCGAGTGCAGCCGTTGCGGCACCCGCAATCGCACAATCGATGCCTGAAGTTAAGTGGCGGCTCGCGGCCAGCTGGCCGAAGTCACTGGATACGCTGTACGGCGGCGTCGAATTCTTCACCAAGCGCGTCGCCGACATCACCGACAACAAATTCCAGATTCAGCCGTTCGCCGCGGGCGAGATCGTCGGTGGTCTGCAGGTGCTCGACGCGAGGCAGAACGGCACGGTCGAGATGGGCAATACCGCGCTCTACTATTACTGGGGCAAGAATCCGGCGTTTACGTTCGGCACGTCGCTGCCGTTCGGGCTCAACACGCGCCAGCAGATGTCGTGGATGATACATGGCGGCGGCATGGACATGCTCAACGATCTCTTGAAGGAATATCAGTGCATCGGCGTTCCGACCGGCAGCACCGGCGCGCAGATGGGCGGCTGGTTCCGCAAGGAGATCAAGTCGACCGAAGATCTCAAGGGCCTCAAATTCCGCGTCGGCGGATTTGCCGGCACCATCATCGCGAAGGTCGGCGGCGTGCCGCAGCAGATCGCGGCAGGCGACATCTACCCGGCGCTGGAGAAGGGCACGATCGACGCGGCCGAGTGGGTCGGCCCCTACGATGACGAGAAGCTCGGCTTCGTAAAGGTGGCGAAATATTACTACTATCCGGGCTGGTGGGAAGGCACCGGTCAGGGCCACAACATCATGAACCTGGAAAAATGGAACGCGCTGCCGAAGCACTATCAGGCGGCGATCACCACGGCATCCTACGATACGTATGCCTGGGTCACCGGCAAATATGACTACGTCAACCCGCCGGCATTGAAACGGCTGCTGGCGGCCGGTGCGATCCTGAAACCGTTCCCGCAGGAAGTGCTGGAGACCTGCTACAAGGCCGCCAACGAGATCTATGCGGACCTGTCGAAGAGCAATCCGCATTTCGGCAAGATGCACTCCAGCCTCGCGGCTTTCCGCAGCGATTCGCTGGCCTGGATGCAGGTGGCTGAACTGAGCTTCGACAGCTTCATGATGCGGATGCGCACGCGCTCCTGAGCCTGCACGACGTCACAC
>JBAQER010000755.1:0-2872 GCA_049286845.1 Bradyrhizobium sp. | reverse complement strand
TCAATCCGGTGGCGTCCTCGCGCCGGCGGTTGAGGATGGTCTCCGCACTGCGATTGGCGAGCAGATACCGCCCGTCGCTAACGCGCTCGACGATCAGCGACACAGGAATGTTGTCGACCACCAGTTCGAGGAATTTCTTGGTGCTCTCGAGTTCCCGGGACAGCGACAGGCGGTCGGTGACGTCGTCGAACAACGCGATCAGGAATTCCGGCCGGTTCTTGTCGTCGCGCGCGACCACGCGGACGCTCGAGAGGATGCGCTTCTCCGAGCCGCGCTCGACCACGAATTCGTTGCGAAACTGCCCATCGGGCGAGTTGAGCGCCGCCTGGTCCGCCGCCTGTATGCTTGCCGTCGTCTCAGGGCGGAAGATTTCTTCGGCGCACTTGCCGACAATGTGGTCGCGGGAAAAGCGCGAGAACCGTTCGAACGCGCGGTTGGCGAAAATGTAGCGGCCGTCGTCGATATTCTTGGCGGCCACGCAGACCGGCACGTTGTCGAGCACCGATTCCAGGAATTGCTTGGTCGATGCAAGCTGCCGCGAAAGCTTGCGTTGCTCGCTACAATCCTCATGGGTCGCGACCGTGCCGCCGTTCGGCAGCGGAAACTGCCTGGCCACCACGGATCGCCCGTCGGGCAGTTCGGTAATGACGCCTTCGGGGGTAGCGGCCTTCGCCTGGAATTCCTCGTCGCTGAGGTCGAGCAGCCCGCGCTCGCGCCGCAATTCCAGCAGTTCCGGCCCCGTCATGCTTCTCGGGACATCCGAGCGCGTCAGGCCGTAGATCTCGAGATAGCGATCGTTGCAGAACATGATCCGCTTCTGCGCATCCGTCATCACCACGCCCTGGCTGAGATTGTTCAGAGCGGAACTGACAAAGGCATTCTTGCGCAACTGCGCACGCTTGACCTTGCGCAGCGCCGAATGCACCCACAGCGCGATCGCGCCAAGGAAAGACGCGATGACTACGCCGCCGATCAGCAGTTCCCAGATCATGTTGGGATCGGCGGAGCCGACGTAACTCGGCGGCGCAAAGTCACCGGATGCGGCCCAAGCGGATGCGGACGGCACAACGGCGACGGCCGCGCAAACAACGGCCCACGCAGGAATCAGAACTTTGCCGCCTGCCTGCCAATTCTTGTCAGCCATCAGTCACCCGCGGATTTCTGCGGCGGAGTGTCTAACCTGACGGGTTTGGATCGGGTAAACGCCTACCCTTACAACTCAAAAATGTGACTTAAATTACGGCAATTGCCCTGACATGATTAATGCTTCACTAACGGTGCGTGGCCGGGCAAGCATTCCGATACGAATTCAACGGGTTCCCTGTGAACATTCCCTCAACCGGGCGATGATTGGCCGGTGCGATTGATCCCGGACGTGCGGCCGTCCACAAGGACGCACACGGGCTCGACGGGCCGGCTACTTGCGGATCAGATTTTCGAATGGACAAGGTTGAGTGCGTTGTAATCGGAGCGGGGGTCATCGGCCTCGCCGTCGCACGGCGGCTGGCGCAGGCGGGCCACGAGGTGATCGTGCTGGAGGCCGCCGAAGGCATCGGCACCGTCACCTCCTCGCGCAACAGCGAGGTGATCCACGCCGGCATCTACTATCCGGCCGGCAGCCTGATGGCGCGGATGTGCGTCAGCGGCCGGCGCGCGCTCTATGAATATTGCCGGGAGCACGGCGTTCCCCACCGCAATTGCGGCAAGCTGATCGTCGCAACCACGCCGAAGGAGACCGAAAAGCTGCAGTCGATCCGGGCGCATGCCGAGGCCAACGGCGTCTCCGATATGCAAACCCTCTCGGGCGATGCCGCGCGCGCTTTGGAGCCGGCGCTGAACTGCGACGCCGCCCTGCTCTCGCCTTCCACCGGCATCATCGACAGCCACGCCTACATGCTGGCATTGCGCGGCGATGCCGAGGATGCCGGCGCGGCGTTCGCGTTCCATACCCCGCTGCTGCGCGCCAGGGCGACGGCGGGCGGAATAGAACTCGACGCCGGCGGCGACGCGCCGATCGGTCTCGAATGCAGGCTGCTGGTCAATGCCGCGGGGCTCGGCGCGTCCGCGGTCGCGCGCAGCATCGACGGCATGCCGATCGGCCTGATACCGCCGGCCTATCTCGCCAAGGGAAACTATTTCAGCTGCAGCGCGC
Organism: Bradyrhizobium sp.; assembly: GCA_049286845.1. Lineage (GTDB taxonomy): Bacteria > Pseudomonadota > Alphaproteobacteria > Rhizobiales > Xanthobacteraceae > Bradyrhizobium. The sequence goes on along the minus strand of JBAQER010000755.1, from coordinate 720 downwards.
GGGCGCCGTTTTCGCGGTTGATCTATCCAGTGCCCGAGCCCGGCGGGCTCGGCGTCCATCTCACCCTCGACATGGCCGGCCAGGCCCGGTTCGGTCCCGACGTGGAATGGGTCGATGCTATCGACTACGCCGTCGATCCGGCGCGGGCCGAACGATTTTACCCGGCGATCCGGCGGTATTGGCCGGCGCTGCCGGACGGCGCGCTGATGCCGAGCTATTCCGGAATCCGGCCAAAGATCGTGCCGCCGGCGGTGGCGTCGCAGGATTTCCTGATCCAGGGCCCGCGGGATCACGGCGTCGCCGGGCTGATCAATCTGTTCGGAATCGAGTCGCCGGGGCTGACTTCATCACTGGCGATCGCGGACCATGTCGGTGAACTGGCAGGGGTATGAACTCTTGCCGCGCGGCTTCGGCGATGTCGCGCGAAAGCAACCTGCTCTCGAAGACAACTCGGGGGTGAGCGCTATCGCGCTCATCCAGAGATAATGGTGGGATATTCCGAGACTGCGGCGGCGATGCTAGTGCAGCGTTTCGCCCGCGGTATGCCTCAACCGCTCGATCGCGTCCTTGACCATCAATTTCCGGCGCTTCAGTTCGACAAGTCGCAGGTCGTCCGTTGAAAGGTGTACGAGAGCTTCATGCAATTCGTTTTCAAGAACTTTGTGTTTCCGTTCAAGTTCAACGAGATGCGCCTGAATTGCCATACGAAACCTCCTCGGT
>JBAQER010000754.1:0-1854 GCA_049286845.1 Bradyrhizobium sp. | reverse complement strand
CACACTGCCCCTTACAGACGCCGAAAACGCCCGGCGAAATCCGGATGCCGGCTATTGGCCCGGCAATTTTCCGATGCTGATCTCGATCGCGGAAAAATACGCGGCGAGATCCTCGATGTCCTTGTCCGATAGCGACGGTACGACCGCCGACATCGCGTCGTTCTTGCGCCCGCCGGATTTGAACGCCTGCAGCTGCGTAATCAAATAGGGTTCGGTCTGGCCGGCGATGTTCGGCGCGTCGGGGGTCTTGGAGAGGCCATCGAGGCCATGACAGGCCTGGCACATCAGCGCCTTGGCGCGGCCGGCTTTGACGTCGCCGGCACGGCACGGGTTGCCTGCGAGAAGGCAGGCCGATGCCAACAGGCAGACGACGAGCCGCGCCACCCGGGGATGCGCAGGAATCACCATAAATCCTCACTGAGCCTGGACGAAGGAAGCTGATGGCCCCCATGTGTCGGCGGCCATCAGCCGGCTCAGTTTACTTGCCGTCGTACCAGATGCGATAGAGCGCGCCGACCAGATCGTCCGAGACGATCAGCGAGCCGTCGTGCAACTGCGCCACGTCGACCGGACGGCCGAGGTAATAGCCTTTGTCGTTCCACCCTTCGGCGAACGGCTCGGACTTGCCTGCGACGTGGCCATCCTCCTTGAGATAGGTCACCATCAGCCGAGCGCCGACGGGCACGGTTCGATTCCACGAGCCGTGCTGCGCCGAGAAGATCGCGCCCTGGTATTTCTTCGGGAACATGGTGCCGGTGTAGAACATGAGGCCGAGGTCCGCCGCGTGCGCGACTTGTTCCACTTCGGGGAAAATCACGTTGGCCGGCGGGGTATCGGTCTTGTATTCGTTGGTGCGCGTGCGACCGCCGCCGTACCACGGGAAGCCGAAATCCTGGCCCACGGCGGTGACGCGGTTCATCTCGCCGGCGGGAATATCGTCGCCCATGCCGTCGACCTGGTTGTCGTTGGTCCAGAGCGACTTGTCCTTCGGATTGAAATCCATGCCGACGGGGTTGCGCAGCCCGAGCGCGAACACTTCGCGATTCTTGCCGTCGCGGTCCATGCGGATGATGCCGCCGAGGCCGAGCTTGCGGTAGGCATCGTTTTTCTCTTTCGCCGGCACGTTGTAGGGCTGGCCGAGCTGGATATAGAGCTTGTTGTCCGGTCCCACCCGGCACACCCGCGCGGTGTGATTGTAACTCTCGTCGGCCTTTGGAATCAGCTCGCCTTCCGGGACGACGGCGCCGGCGACGACGTCATTACTTTCATAGAAGAACTCGGCCGCCGCATATTCCAGCACCCGGTTCTGCTCGGCGATGTAGAGGAAGCCGTCCTTCGAGAAGCAGACGCCGTTGGGGATTTTCTTCGGCAGCGTCGGCGCGAACTCCTTCACCTCGTCTCCCACGCCGCCGCGTCCACGGTCGGTCACCACCCAGACCTTCGATTTGCGCGTGCCCACGAAGGTCGCGACCCCCTGCGGGCCGACCGCGATGTGGCGGGCGTCCGGCACCAGCGCGTAGAGAGAAATGTGGAAACCCGGCGGCAGCTTTATCTTGGTGAGATTCTGTTTGACCTGATCCGCTTTCGCACCGGTCTGCGGGATTTCGGGCCAATCGGCCGTGCTGCCGGTCTGATGCATGGCGCCGAGCGTTTCCAGCGTGCTCGGCGCGGGCTGCGCGGGCTGCGCCGCAGCCGGCCAGGCGGCCAGCGACAATAACGCCACCGTCGTCATAAAACGAAGCTTCATGGATGCCTCCCTTTGATGCCCCCAATTCTAACGGGTGGTCACCCGCTGTCGGGGGATGCTATCAGTGCGCCGGCGTGCATGATTGTCAAACGGTAACCTTCGAATAC
>JBAQER010000753.1:0-3835 GCA_049286845.1 Bradyrhizobium sp. | reverse complement strand
CGGTACAGCGACGTTTGCGCGACCGTGATGGCGGAGGCCGAAGCCAGCCCCGACGTCTTTCTGACCATTTCGATGTAGTCGACCAGCACCAGCAGCAGGAAAATGCTCGCGAACACGCCGACCGCCGAGATCACGAAGCGGCCGGCAAAATATCGCCCGAGCGTGTTGGTCATCATGCTCATGCTGTGGCGGGCCGCCCAAATAGCCGAAGGATACGCTCGTTCGACCTGTTGATGGCTTCCATCAGGGCAGCGGGCGGTTCCACCACGACACCGGCCAGGATCATCCACATCCCGCCGCCGATCGCCGCGAACAGCATCAGGTACTGAACGAGGGCGGCAAGCGGCTGTTTCACCGTCAGGACGGAGCAGGCGAATCCCGCCATGCGCAAGCCGAACACGGCGAAGATCGAACCGCCGATCGAAAAATTCCGGCTCTGGCGCGTCGTGCGTGGCGTGCCGAGGAACGCGAAAGTCAAAGCCGCGAATGCGAAGGGGTAGAGGGGCGCGAGGAAGCGGTCGTGCAATTCGGCGCGGAACTGTCCGGGCAATTGCTGGTAAACCGGATCCTCAGGGGAGGGCGACAGCAATTCCCAGATGTAGCGTTCGCGGATTCCGAGCGTGAAATCGCGGCCCTTCGAGAATTTCGACATGTCGAAGGCGTAACGGCCGAACGCCACCAGCGCCGGATCGCGCTTGCCGGCCTCGAAACGTTCGAGATTGCCGTCCTCGAGCACCAGATACGAGCCGCTCTCGTTCTTCAGGATCGTTCCATGGTCGGCAATGATGGTGATGCGTTCCTTCGGGTCGCGGCGGTCATCGACAAAGATGCCGGCGAGGATGCCGCCCGGCCGGCGCTCGCGGATACGGATCGTCAGGTTCTGGTCGAGCTGGGCAAAGCGGCCGGGCTGCAGAATATTGGTGAGCACGTCGGCGGTGATCTCGGCGTCCCACTGCTTGATCCGGCGCATACCGTCGGGCGCCATGTAGGATGCGATGAAGGCGACGAGGAGCGCCACCACGCAGGTGGCGTAGAAGAACGGGCGGAACAGCCGGAATGGCGAGAAGCCCGCCGCATTCATCACGATGATCTCGGAGTCGGTCGCGAGCTTGTTCAGGGTATGCGAGATCGCGATCATCAGCGCGATCGGCGCAATGATCAGCACCAGCGCGGGAATCACGAGACCGGTGATTCCGAGAAAAGTGACGATGGTCTGGCCCTGGCTGGTCATCAGGTCGATGCCGCGCAACGCCTGCGTAATCCAGATCACCCCTGTCAGGCTGACCAGAATCAGCGCAAACGACGCCAGCGTCGTGCGAAAAATGTACTTGTCGATCGACCCCATCGCTACCGCACGATCCCACCTTGCGAGCCAAAACCGCGGTTCGCGACCAATCCCGAGACCGGGATCCCCTTTGGCCGCGCCGCAGTCGTCCTGCCGGCTCACAGTCTCACTACCATCCCTTTGATCCGTCAACAAAATGGCTGAGCCAAGGCACCTTCCAGATATGGTTAATAATTCGCGTTATGTGGCTCTGGAGCCACTGCGGCGCTTGGCAGCGCGACGCCGGACGGGCCATAGTGCTGCGGACCACGCTCTTGACGGATGTGCAGCACAGCCGAAGGGGCCATTCGAAACACCGCCTGGCGGGTTCCCGCCCCGGCGACACCCCTGATTCTTGGAGGATTTGCCCATGTCCGACGCCGTCAAGGTCGGCTTCGTTCCGTTTTCCACCGCGCCGCGCGGCATTCTGGTGGTATTTTGCGACGACACGCTGAAATTCGGCGCGGAGACGCGGAAGGTGCTGGGGGCGGCGGCCGATACCGTCAAGCGGGCGGCGGATGCCAACCGATTCAAGGGAAAGAGCGGCTCCACGCTCGATATTTTGGCGCCGGAGGCGCTCAAGGCCTCCCGCCTGATCGTGGTCGGCGCCGGCAAGCTCTCAGCCCTCAAGGACAACGATTTTCTCAAGTTCGGCGGCGCGGCCGCCGGCAAGCTGCTCGGCGGCAATGCCGCCATGACGATCGTGGCGGAATTGCCCGATGGGGCGATGAATCCGGAGCAGGCCGCGGTGGTGGCTTCGGGGCTACGGCTGCGCGCCTATAAATTCGATCGCTACAAGACCAGGAAGAAGGACGGCGAGGACACCGCCGTGCGCGCCGACGTTTCGCTCGCGGTCGGCGATGTGGCCGCTGCGCGAAAGGCCTTTGCACCGCGTGCGCACGTCGTCGATGGCGTCATCATGGCGCGCGAGCTCGTCAATGAGCCGCCGAACGTGCTTTATCCGGTGGAATTCGCGCGCCGCGCCAGCCAGCTGAAGAAGCTCGGCGTCGATGTCGAGGTCCTCGACGTCAAGGCCATGACCAAACTCGGCATGGGCGCGCTGCTTGGTGTTGCCCAGGGCTCGACCCGGCCAGGCCGGATGGTGGTGATGCGCTGGAACGGCGGCAAGAAGGGCGAGCAGCCGGTCGCCTTCGTCGGCAAGGGGGTCTGTTTCGACACCGGCGGCATTTCGATCAAGCCCGCGGGCAGCATGGAGGATATGAAGGGTGACATGGGCGGCGCGGCTTGCGTGGTCGGACTGATGCATGCGCTAGCGGCGCGGAAGGCGAAGCTGAACGCGGTCGGCGCCATCGGCCTGGTCGAGAACATGCCCGACGGCAATGCGCAGCGCCCCGGCGATATCGTGACTTCGATGTCCGGCCAGACCATCGAGATCATCAACACCGACGCCGAGGGCCGTCTGGTGCTGGCCGACGTGCTCTGGTACGTGGCGAAGAAGTTCAAGCCGAAATTCATGGTCGATCTGGCGACGCTGACCGGCGCTATCATGGTGGCGCTCGGCACCGAGTATGCCGGCCTGTTCTCCAACAACGACGAACTGGCCGAACGGCTGACCAAGGCCGGGTTGGCGACGGGGGAGCGGGTCTGGCGGATGCCGCTCGGTCCAGAATACGACAAGCAGATCGACTCGCAGTTCGCCGACATGAAGAACACCGGTACCCGCCATGGCGGGTCGATCACCGCCGCGCAGTTCCTGCAGCGTTTCGTCGATGACACGCCGTGGGCGCACCTCGACGTCGCGGGAACGGCGATGGGCGCGCCGAAATCCGAGATCAATCAAAGCTGGGGCTCGGGCTACGGCGTTCGCCTGCTGGATAGGCTGGTCGCGGAGCATTACGAAGCCAGGAAATAGCTGAAGACCGATGACCGAAGTGTTGTTCTACCATCTGCAGGACATGTTGCTGGAGAACGTGTTGCCGCCGTTGCTCGAGAAATCGCTCGAGCGCGGCTGGCGGGTGGTGGTGCAGTCGACGTCGGAAGAGCGCGCCGACGCGCTCGACGCCCATTTGTGGACCTATCGCGACGACTCATTCCTGCCGCACGCCACTTGGCGCGCCGCCGATGCGCAGGATCAGCCGATCGTGCTGGCGGTTGAGGAGGGTAATCCGAACCGGGCCAATGTGAGGTTTCTGGTCGACAGCGCCGCTTTACCCGCAGACTCTCACGTCTACGATCGGGTGGTCCTGGTCTTCAACGGCGATGACGACAACGCGCTGACGGCGGCGCGGGGTGCCTGGACCGATTGCAAGTCGCGGGGGTTTGAGGTCACCTATTGGCAGGCAGACGAGCGCGGCCGGTGGCAGCGGCGGGAATAGCGATCTCGGGCAATTAATGATAATCTGCAGTTTCGGCCCGCGCGCTTGGACAAAGCCACGGTCGTGCCGCAAAGTGATGGTGGGACAAGCGCTTAGGCGACAGGGTTGGGAACTTAGGTAATCGTGCGCGATAAAGACCTTCATCGGAAACGCCTGCTGGCGTTGCTCCTGCTGG
>JBAQER010000752.1:0-6282 GCA_049286845.1 Bradyrhizobium sp. | reverse complement strand
GTGCTGCCCGTTGGCTTCGTGCCTGGTCTCTTGGTTCGTCTCTCAGTTTGTCTCTCAGTTTGTCTCTCAGTTTGTCTCTCAGTTTGTCTCTCAGTTCGTCTTGGCGACCGGAATTTCCGCCGGCGCCTTGACCTGGGTCATCAGGTCGTCGTTCCACTTGCCTTCGACCTTGAAGTGCGCGGTGGCGCCGAGCTCGACGGCCTCGATCAGGTTATGCGTGACATAGGCGTAGATGCCGGGCTGCAGGAACTTGTACATCGCAGCTCCCGCGGAACCGCCGCGGATGAACCAGGTCTCAAGCCCCGTCTCCGGCGCGTTGGAGAATTTGCCGGTCTCCCAGACATAGTCGCCGTGGCCGCCGATCAGATGCGGACGGCTGTCGCGATTGGCCTGCGAATGCACGATCAGCACGTTCTCGCCGACATTGGCGGTCAGCGCGTTCTTGCCGGTCAGGGCGCCTGCCTTGCCGTTGAACACGACATGGGTCGGCGTCAGCTTGCGCATCACCTCGACGGTGTCGTTGTAGGATTCGCCGGCGGATTCGTAGGACTTGAACTTGCCGTTCTCGTCGCGCGGCACATACATGTCCTGCTCGCCGATATAATAGGCCTTGTCGTATTTCAGCTGACGTCCCTTGCCGTCGGTGAGGCCTTCGCGCGGCAGCACCATCACCGCGCCGTTCATGCCGGAGACGACGTGCCAGGGGATCATCGGGCCGCCCGGCGCGCAGTGATAGACGAAGGTGCCGGTGCGCGTCGCCTTCCAGCGCAGCACCACCTGTTCGCCGGGATTGACCAGTGTCAGCTCGGCGCCGCCGAGCGCGCCGGTCGCGGAATGGAAGTCGACATTGTGCGGCATCTGGTTGGTTTCGGGATTGACCAGCGTCACTTCGACGTAATCGCCCTCATGCACCACCATCAGCGGTCCCGGCATCGAGCCGTTGAAGGTCATGGCCTGGAACGTGGTGCCCTTGTCGTCGATCACCACTTTCTTTTCCTCGATCGTGAGGGTGAACTCCATGATCTTGGGGCCCTGCTTGGTGGCCTGCTCGTGCGCATGCACGAAGGGCGGCGCGACCAGCACGACCTTCTGCCGCGGCAGTTTGAGTTCGTCGGAAAGCGTTGGCGTCGCCAGCATGAGGACTGCGGCGGCTGCACTGAACATGGCGGCTCTGCGGGTCAACATCGGATCGTTCCTTCAACTGGATGTTTTTTCTACCGACGCCAATCTAGGCCTTCCGCAGCAAGGCTGTTTGCGCTGCAACAAATTTCGATGAACTTGCGGAGACGATACGGAACAGTACGTAGGTCGCCGCTCGAGAATCGGCGACGCGACGTTAATGCTGTCGACGACGCTGTTCATGTTGCCGGGCATCGACCGCTACCGATGCGACGGCTCTTGCGGAATTCTCAGGCGCGACCGTTACCGCGTTAGCGCGCCGTGGAAATGCATCGGCCTTCCCGAGAGAATCCACGCGTGATGAATCCCGTGGCCGGATCTTCCTGAATTTTCGGGTTCGCGCCGCGCGCTCGCGCGCCGGCTACAGCAGCTTGATCGCGAGCCAGACGGCCGCCCACAGCGCCAGCGATAGAAACGCGACCGTGACGACGAAGGCGGCCAGGGCCCGCATCAGCGTGCCGGAGCTGGCGCCGAAGGAGGATTCGCCCGGAACCGGGCCGAAACCGCCGTTTTGGGGGATATGGCCGCGTATTCCGAGAACCCAGATCACAGCGTTCAGCACGTACAGACCCATGGTCGGCTCCGATTTGTCATTCAATGTGTTATTATTCGCCCGAAACGGCGCTTCGCGCTTTGCGCAGGCTCAAATCAGGACGAATCTTCGGATTTTTCGGGCCGCCCAAATCGGCGCCGGATTTGAGCGAGCGCAAGGTGGCTCCCCCTCCGATCGGCTATTGAGAGCGGCCGGGGCAGCCAAAGCCCCGATCGGCCACGGTTCAAGCCATTGGAAACAGGTACTAAATGAGGCCAGATCTTGCCGCGTGCTACGGCCAGGAGCGATTGCCCCGGTATACGAGCTATCCAACCGCGCCGCATTTCTCGGCCGCCATCGGTCCCGGCAAATATGCCGAATGGCTGAAGGCCATTCCGCAGCACGCCACCGCCTCGCTCTATCTGCACGTGCCGTACTGCCGGTCGATGTGCTGGTATTGCGGCTGCAACACCTCCGTGGTCCGCCGCGACGACCCGATCGCCGTCTATGCCTCCGCGCTCCGCTGCGAAATCGACATGGTGTCGCGGCAGATCGATCGCCGCATCAAGGTCGACCACATCCATTTCGGTGGCGGCACGCCGACCATCATGGCGCCCGAGACCTTCATCGATCTGATGGGATCGATCCGGCAGTCCTTCTTCGTGCTGCCTTCGGCCGAGATTGCCATCGAGATCGACCCGCGCACGCTTACCGGCGAGATGATCGACGCGCTCGCCTTCGGCGGCGTCAACCGGGCAAGCCTCGGCGTTCAGAGCTTCGATCCCGTGGTCCAGCGCGCCATCAACCGGGTGCAGAGTTTCGAGGAGACCGCGGCTGCGACCGAAGGCCTGCGGCGGGTTGGCGTCACCGGCGTCAATTTCGATCTGATCTATGGACTGCCGCACCAGACGGTCGGGTCGTGCCTCGACACCGTGCGCCGCTGCATGGAGCTTCGGCCCGACCGGTTCTCGGTGTTCGGTTACGCCCATGTTCCGACCTTCAAGACGCATCAGCGCAAGATCGACGACGCGTCTTTGCCCGACAGCCTGGAACGGCACCACCAGTCCGAGGCGATCGCCGCCGCGCTGAAAGCGGCCGGCTACGTGCAGATCGGGCTCGATCATTTCGCGCTCCCGGATGACGAGATGGCGGTGGCGTTCCGCGAAGGCAGGCTGCGCCGGAATTTTCAGGGCTACACCACCGATGACAGCAACATCCTGCTCGGCTTCGGCGCCAGCGCCATCGGGCGGCTGCCGCAAGGCTATGTGCAGAACGAAGTCGGCACCCGCGCCTACGAGAAGGCCATCTCCGACGACCGGCTGGCCACCGTCAAGGGCTACGCCCTGACCGACGATGACCGGCTGCGCGCCGAGATCATCGAGCGCATCATGTGCGACTTCAGCGTCGATCTCGATCCGATCTGCGCGCGGCACGGCTCGGCGGCGGAAGCGATGCTGCGATCGGCGCCGCGTCTGCAGGATCTGATTTCCGACGGGATCGTCGAACTCGACGGCACCTCGCTGGCGGTGACGGATGATTCACGCTTTTTGGTCCGCAGCGTGGCGGCCGCCTTCGACGCGCACCTCGACGGATCGAAGCAGCTCCATAGCCGGGCGGTGTAGCCTGCCTGATCCGGCCTCAGGGCCGGACCGGCGATCCGCCTTCGCCGGGATCTTCCTCGGCCAGCACGAACAGCTTGTGGGGCTCGCGCAGCACGATGCGCTGCCGGCCGCTTTCGATCAGCCCGCGGCTCTCCCAGCCCGAGAGGATGCGGCTGACCGTGTGCAGCGTGGTGCCGGTCATCTGAGCGATGTCCTGGCGGCTGATCGGAAAATCGATCTCGACGCCGTGCTCGACCTTGCGGCCGGATTGCTTGGCAAGCCGCAGCAGCGCGTGCGCAACGCGCTGTTCGACCTGCTGGGTCGACATCTCGACCACGCGGGTATGGGTTTCCTGCAGGCGGTTGCCGATGGTCTGCAAGGTGTTGGTGGCCAGCGCCGGAAATTTCGCCACCAGCCGCGGCCATGTTCCCGACGGCCAGGCCAGCGCCACGCTGTCGTCAACCGCCGTCGCGGTGGCGGGATAGCGCGTAAGGCCGATCGCCATCGCGACGCCGAAGGTCTCGCCGGGCGCGACATAGCGCACCACGACCTGTTCTCCCCCCGGCGTGGTCTTGCTGGCGCGCACATGGCCATGCAGCAGCACGAAGAAGGAATGCGCTTCCTCGCCCTCTTCGAATACGGCATTGCCCTTCGGAAATCGCAGCGAGCGGGCCTCGCGAAGAATTTCGACGAGCTCTTCCGCGCCGAATCCCGCAAACAGCGGCAGATGGGCGACCAGCGAAGGATCGACTGTGGCCATGGTTCCTCCCGTCGCATCAGCGACTTGGATTGAATCTAGACTGCGATTGCGGCTCCCGATCAAGCCCAAGTTTGCGCTGGCACAACAACGGCGAGCAGTCTTTCCCCCTAAATGATCCTGAAATAGGCTCGGACGGGTGGAGAAGGTCATGCGCAAGGTGGCGGATCGCAGATGGGTGCAGTCGTGACGGCGACCGCAGTGTCGCGCCCTCGCGTGTATCAGGGCTGGCCGCTGCTCGCCGGCAGCTTTCGCCCGTTTTTCCTGCTCGGTTCGATCCATGCCGGGCTCGCCATTCTGGTCTGGCTGCCGGCGTTTTATGGCGAGCTGACGCTGACCTCGGCGTTTGCGCCGCGCGACTGGCACGTCCATGAAATGCTTTATGGCTATCTGCCGGCGGTCATCACCGGGTTCCTGTTCACGGCGATACCGAACTGGACCGGACGGCTGCCGATCCGGGGCACGCCGTTGCTGGTGCTGGTGCTGGTCTGGATCGCGGGACGGCTCGGCGTGACGTTTTCCGCCTACACCGGCTGGCTGGCGGCACTGCTGGTCGATGCGAGCTTTTTGTTGCTGGTTGCTGCCGCCGCGACCCGCGAGATCATGGCCGGCCGCAACTGGAAGAATCTCAACGTCGTGATCCTGGTGCTGCTGCTGCTGGCGGGCAATGTCGCGTTTCACCTCGAGGCGCATTTCCACGGCCTCGCCGAGACCGGCATCCGCATCGGCATCGCGGTGGTGGTGTTGCTGATCTCGCTGATCGGCGGCCGCATCATTCCGAGTTTCACCCGCAACTGGCTGGTGCGCGAACATCCGGGCCGGCTTCCGGCGCCGTTCGGCCGCTTCGACATCATCGTGGTCGCCATCAGCGCGCTGACGCTGGCAGCCTGGGTCATCGGTGCCACCGGCCATTACACCGGCGTAGCGCTGGCGTTCGCCGGTGTGTTGCATCTGGTGCGGCTGGCCCGCTGGGCGGGGGATCGCACCTTTCGGGAGCGGCTGTTGCTGATCCTGCATGTCGGCTACGCCTTCGTGCCGTTCGGCTTCCTGCTCAACGCCGCCGCCGCGTTCGATCTGGTTCCACCGAGCGCCGGCATTCACGCCTGGATGGCGGGTGCCGCGGGCACCATGACGCTGGCGGTGATGAGCCGCGCCACGCTCGGTCACACCGGCCGGCAGCTCACCGCATCGCGCGCGACGCAGGCGATCTATCTCGCGATCATCGTCGCGGCGCTGGCGCGGATTTGCGCGGTGATCGATCCCGCCCACAGCGAAGCGCTGCTGCATATTGCCGCCTTTGCCTGGGCCGGCGCCTTCCTCGGCTTCGCGATATCGTTCGGACCGCTCTTGGCCGGCGCCGATTCCAGGCGGAAGGCGGTCGCCTGAACTCCGCCGGTCGATGCCGAGAATTTGAGCAAACGGCATGCATTATCCGTTCGACGCTCACCAGGCCCGTGCCTAATCTCGGCGCGTGGGGCCTGGGGTGTGCCGGATGCGCGAAATTCTCGAATATTGTATCGGCGGCAGCAGGCGGAACGTGACCGCGGGCACCCTCGTCGTGCACGAGGGCGGCAGGACCGGCCACCTCTATATCCTGATCGAGGGACGGCTCGAGGTCATCAAGGGCGATACCGTCGTCGCCTCCATCGCCGAGCCCGGCGCGGTGCTCGGCGAAATGTCGGTGCTGCTCGATCAGCCCCATACCGCGACGGTGCGCGCGGCGTCGGATTCGACCATTTACGAGATCGACGATGCCGCCTCGTTTCTGCGCCGGCAGCCGGCGGTGGCGCTCCTGATCGCGCGGATGCTGGCCCAGCGGCTCAACGTCGCCAACACCTATCTCGCCGATATCAAGCGGCAATATGCCGGCCACGGCAATCACCTCGCGATGGTCGGCGATCTCCTGCAGAGCATGATCAACCTGTCGCCGACGCAGGTCTCGCCAGGATCGGATCGGCAATCCGACCCAAGGATGTGAGCCATGCCGGCGGATCGGCGATCGGCGCGGCCGGCCGTTGCAACGGCGCATTGAGGTCGATGCATTGTGCGTCGGTGGCGGATAACCAGAAGGCCCTGCCGTCGTCAATATCGAGCACGATATAGACCGGCGGGCGGCCGGGCTGCAGGCCGGTATTGAACGCCCAGGTTTCGCCGACCCGGTCGAACCACGAGCCGTCGGGAATGAACGGCGACTGGTGCACATGGCCCGAGAT
>JBAQER010000751.1:0-1548 GCA_049286845.1 Bradyrhizobium sp. | reverse complement strand
CGCATCGCCAATTTCGACGATCTCGATCCCCTGGGCATGGAGCCCGGTGTCAAACTGGTGTTCGTGCGGCCCGGCGAGCCGATTCCCGGCAATGCCGAGGTGGTGATCCTGCCGGGCAGCAAATCCACCGTCGGCGATCTCGCCTTTTTGCGGACGCAGGGCTGGGACATCGACATCAAGGCCCATGTGCGCCGCGGCGGTCATGTGCTCGGTCTCTGCGGTGGCTATCAGATGCTGGGGCGAACCATTGCCGACTCGGAAGGAGTCGAGGGCCCCGCCGCGACGGTGGAAGGCCTCGGGTTGCTGGATATCTCCACGGTCATGATCGCGGACAAATCCACCAGGCTGGTGCAAGGCATCCATTCCGCAACGGGCACGCCCATCGAGGGTTATGAAATTCATCTTGGCCGCAGCGAAGGCCGCGACTGCGCAAGGCCGGTGGTGACGATCGATGGACGCCCCGATGGCGCGAGCACGGTTGATGGACGGGTGCAGGGCACCTATGTCCACGGGCTGTTCACCGGCGACGCATTTCGAAAGGCGTGGCTGGGCAATCTCGGAATTGCTTCTTCACTCGCTTATGCGTCGCAAATCGAATCCGCGCTCGACGCGCTGGCGGATCATCTGGAAGCGCATCTGGATATCGATGCCATTTTGAGCATCGCACGAAGCCGTCAGACCACCAGTACTAGTGCGGCGTAGGCCGCTGCTTCGATGACGCACGCCGCAGTGTAAAGGCCGAGCGCGCGACCGATATCGTTGGGTACGGCTTGGCGGGTCGCTTCGGAATTGAGAAAGGGATCTTCGACAACGTGTTCGGCATAGCGGCGCGGGCCGGCCAGCGCCAGTCCCAGCGCCCCCGCCATCGCGCTTTCCGGCCAGCCGGCATTCGGCGAGCGATGTTTGGAGGCATCGCGTCCGACCACGCCCAACGATTTGGCGACCGATCCGCCGGCGATCGGTGCGGCGACCGCCAGCAACAAGGCCGACAATCTCGCCGGCACCAGGTTGACGAGATCGTCGAGCCGCGCCGCTGCCCAGCCAAACGACCCATGGCGTTCGGTACGATGCCCGATCATGGAGTCGGCGGTGTTGATGGCCTTGTAGCCGATCAATCCAGGAAGCCCCAGCAGCGCCAGCCAGAACACCGGCGCCACCACCCCATCGGAAAAATTCTCAGCGCAGGATTCGATCGCTGCCCGGCACACGCCGGCTTCATCGAGTTGCTCGGGATCGCGCCCGACGATCATGGCCACCGCGTCCCGTGCCTCAGTGAGGCCGCCTTTGGCGAACGCCGAGCGCACCTCGGCGACATGCTGGTAGAGGCTTCGCTGCGCGATGAAGATGGAGGCGATCAGCGCGAGTATGATATTTCCCGCCGGAAGCTGCTGCACGGCTGCCTGAATCAGCGCGCCCACGGATTCAGCCATAACGACCATAATGGCCGTGCTCGCGATCCCGGCGGATCTGCGCTGCAGTGGTGACTGATCTTCTCTGTTGAATCTCCGATCGAGATATTCGATCAGGGCTCCGATCAAGACCACCGGG
>JBAQER010000750.1:0-1797 GCA_049286845.1 Bradyrhizobium sp. | reverse complement strand
GGAATGGAATCAATCCCAAGACCACATTGACCAGCGCGAACACGATCAGCCAGTTGTAGCTGTGGGTCCAGTCATGGATCAGGCCGCCAATCCACGAGCCCAGTCCCGAGCCGAGCCCGCTGCCGATCGAAATCGTACCGTAGATGGTGCCTACCCGCTCGCCGCGAAAGATGTTGAGCGCGGTCGCCGTGATCAGGGGCCCGCGCGAACCGATCATGCTGCCGAAGCTTATGACAAAGCCCGTCAGCAGCCAGTAGTTCGGATAATATTGAATGAGCCACAGCAGGATGATCCCGACGATGGAAACGCCGTAGCTGAACAGCACCGACGGCCTGCGGCCGATGATGCCGTCGAGCGTGGAAATACCGAGCATACCGAACAGCAGCACGACGCCGGAAAAACCCCAGGCGGTCGCCGCCTGCAACGGTGGAAAGCCGGCGTCGATCAGGTAGGCGACGATCTGCGCCGTGATCGCGTACATCGCGACCGCCGTGAAGAAGAAGGTGCAAAACAGCGCCCAGAAAGCGTGGTGGCGCATCGCGCTTCCGAGCGTCCAGCCGTTGTCGATGAAACCCGCATCGGCTTTCTTGACGATGTGCGGGGAGCCGGTGGCGAACAGCCGCCACGGCAGCAGCAGCAGCGGCAGCAGCAGGCACAGCGCCGCGATACCGAACAACTGGTAGGCATCGCGCCAACCGATGCGGTCGATAAGCACCTGCGACGCCGGCAGCAGCACCAGGATGCCGGCGCCGGTCGCGGAATACAGGATCGCCATCGCGGTCGGCAGCCGCGGGCCGAACCAGCGGCCGAGCAGGATCGAATTCGGCACGTTGCCGATCAGGGCGATGCCGAGGCCGACGCACAGCCCGACGCTCAACTGGACCTGCCAGAGATGCTGTGCATGTGAGGCGATCAGGAATGCGGCTCCGAGCAGCAGCAGTCCGAGCGAGTAGACCATGCGCGGCCCGGAGCGGTCGAACAGACGGCCGACCAGCGGCGCCGTCAGTCCGCCCGCCAGCCAGGTCAGCGAATAGACCGATACCACCTGGGCGCGGTCCCAGCCGAAATCTTCCGAGATCGGTTTGAGAAACACGGTGAAGCTTTCGCCGAGACCGCGGCCGAGCACCGACAGTGCAAAGCACAATGCCAGCACGTTCAGCGCGACGCGCGCCGGCTTCGGCGGCTGGGTCGGCGCATCCTCCCGCGGGGTATTCTTGTCCATGGCCCAACATTCTTGAGCGCGATCGGACGCAAAACCGGAAGGCCACTTTTGCTGATCGCGCTCGTAGGGAGCGCGTTTCCGCTGCTCCGAGCAAGGGCGTAAAGCGAATGCGCCTATGCAGGCTTGAGCAGGACGTGGCGCTTCTTGCCGAGCGACAGCTTGATGACGCCCTCGGGGGTGAGGTCCTTGGGCGCCAGCATCATCTTCTCGTCGCTGACCGCGACGTCGTTGACGCGCAGGCCGCCGCCCTTGATCTGGCGCCGCGCCTCGCCGTTCGAGGCGACGAGGCCCGCCTTGACGAAGGAAGCGAGCACGCCGAGCCCGGCTTCGAGTTCGCCGCGCGGAATTTCGACTCGCGGCAGGTTCTCCGCGATCGCGCCTTCCTCGAAGGTTTTCCGCGCGGTTTCGGCGGCGGTATCGGCCGCCTCCGCGCCGTGCAGCAGCGTGGTCGCGGCGTCCGCAAGCGCCTTCTTGGCTTCATTGATCTCGGCGCCCTGCAAGGCGGCGAGCCGCCCGACTTCGGCGAGCGGCATCGTCGTGAACAGTTTCAGGAAGCGCGGCACGTCGGCGTCCTC
>JBAQER010000749.1:0-7456 GCA_049286845.1 Bradyrhizobium sp. | reverse complement strand
ATCCTGCGGCGTATCGAGGTGCGGCACCTGCGCCTTGAAGAAGGCAAGCTGAAGATCCTTCATCTCCTGCCAGTCGATCACCTCGGTGTGCAGATCGAGATGGAGACCATCGACCATCTTCTCGATGTTGTTGACCGATTGCTGCGAATTCCATCCCGCATCGACGTGGAAAATCAGGGGGCGCAGCCCCAGCTTTTCCTTGGCGAGCAAGGCGACATACGAACTGTCGACGCCGCCGCTGACGCCGATGATGCAGTCGTGATCGCGATCCCGGCCCTCGTTGCGAATGGTTTCAGCCACCGCCAGCATCTCACGCTCGCCGCGCGCATCCGGATGCCAGTTCGGCAGGATGTTCTGATGGTAATTGTTGCAGTAGTCGCACCAGCCGCGGCTGTCGAAAGTAATGTTCGAGTCCGACGTATCCATGATGCAATTGGCGCAGATCCGGTACGCGCGCTTCGAAGGAACATTCATGCTGGGCTGACTTCGGTCGATGATGGACAAGGGCTGATCTCAGGCGCGCGCGCGGTTGTTCTGTACAACCCGCGTGTAGATCGCCAGCAATTTCTTGGCGTTCGCCTCGGGATTGAAGT
This sequence comes from Bradyrhizobium sp., assembly GCA_049286845.1. GTDB lineage: Bacteria > Pseudomonadota > Alphaproteobacteria > Rhizobiales > Xanthobacteraceae > Bradyrhizobium. The sequence goes on along the minus strand of JBAQER010000749.1, from coordinate 6,863 downwards.
TCTTTTCCGCCAATTCCCTGGCGTGGGCGCCCATCCGGCGCACATCTTCGGGGTGATCGGCAAAATGCATGATCGCCGCAGCGAGCTTTTGCGGGTTCCGGCCCGGAATGGCAAGCCCCGTCTCCCCGTCGACGAGCGTATCGGGAAACGGATTTTCGATCGCGACAATCGACGGAACCGAGGAAAATGCCGCCTCGAATACCGGCCGGCCGGGCGCATCGAAATGCGACGGGAAGGCGATAACATCGATCCGCTCGTAAACGCGTTGAATGTCGACGGTCGGACCGAGCAAATGAAAGATATCGGAAAGCCCCTCTTCCGCGACCCGCACCGCCAGCTCCTCCTGGACGTTTTGCGCAAGTCCGGCCGCGGCCAGCAGCCGGGCTTTCAGCCCCCGATCGACGACGGTTACGCCGCCGACGATCACATACTCGACGTCGCGGCCGGCCGCCCGCACCAGCTTTGCCGCCTCCAGCAGATCGAACAGCCCCTTCGAATGATGCAGGTTGCCGACAAAGCCTATCTTCAGCGAGGTCGGACGCAGCGCATCGAGCTTGGCCTGCATTGCCTCGTCCGGCTGGGCCAGCTTCTTCGGCGTGAACGAATTCTGGATGACGTCCACGTTCAGCCATGCTGGCAGGGTCGCTCTGGTCGTTTCATTGATCGCGATGATCGCGGCTGCGTCCTTGCGCAGCCGTTCGAACAGCCAACGGCACCTTATCGACTTGTCGTCCATCCGTGTCGGTGAGCGCACATGGACGACAAGCGCGACACCGAACAGCCAGCGCGCTATCAGGCCGGGGATGATGCACAGAACCTCGTTGATGTGAATGACATCGACGGTCTTCCAGCGGGCCCGCGCCCGCAGCAGCGCCACGATTGTGAATGGGAAATAGAGGATTTCCCTGATCAGGATCAACCAGCGCACGCCCCGATAATAGCTGTAGCGCGTGTTGTCGAATTTGGTGAGCCCGCGCGTCACCACCATGTCTTTCGCAATTTGCGAATAGAAATCCAGCGCAGTCCCCTGCACCGCGACAAAATACGGATCGACCGCGCCGCTCGACAGCGGCCTCACCACCTCGAAAAGGCTGCGCGATGCGCCGCCAAGCGGACCATCGCTGTCCAGATACAAAACCTTCATCAAATTCCCATTCGCGTTCGCAACGTCGTCAGTGCCCCCGGTTCTTTGCTCCGAAGCAGCTGCTCGGATCAGGCTCCGGAGGCCTGCCTCCTCTCGAGCTTCTTGCCGGGGACATAACGCAGGATGTCGTCAGGTCCGGGCCGCCTCGATAACTCACTACCGTTCAGAACATAGACGTCGTCGGTATGCCGGCATCGCCACTCGCCGGATCCGGAAAGCGGGAGCTCTACCCGTTCGCCGAATGCGCTGACCCAACCCACCTGGCGCGCGGGGGCGCCGAGCATCAACGACCAGTCCTTCGCGCTCTTGGTGAGAACTGCGCCGGCACCCAGAAAGGTCCCGGTGCCGACCGTGATGCCCGGCACCACGGTCGAGTTTGCACCGAGGGTCACCCCTGTCTTGACAAGCGTTCGTTGGAAAATCTCTCGCCTGTTAACGGCCGCGCGCGGAAACGAGATATGCGTGAACACCATGAATGGGGCGCAGAACACGAAATCCCCGAGTTCGACATGTGAGAACACCGAGACGGAATTCCCGAGCCGACAGGCGTTTCCCACGATGGCGCGGTTTCCGATGTAGGTGTTTTGTCCAAGGTTGCAGTTCTCACCGACGACGGCGCCAGCCTCCAGGTGGGAAAAATGCCATACCGAACTGAAGGCGCCTATCCTTGCCCCCGCATCGACTACCGCAGTTGGGTGGACATAGGTTCCCGGTTCAAGTGACATCGCTGTTTCTTCTACGTTGCATATTTCGGTGGCATTGCCGGCCCTGCCAGCGACTCGACAGAACCTGTTTGGTCGTCGAGGAAGCCGTTCGAGCCTCTTGTTATTGGCAGCAACAGCAACGCGAACATGCCGTCGGTTGGATGAAAAATGCCACCCCAGTTCATCATGAGGATGAACACGGCGGGAAAGCATGCGCAAGCCCAACGATCACCACGAAAGGCCAGTCTCCGCAATTGCTGTATGAGATACAAGGTAAACAGCAGACCGGCGATGCCATAGCTCGCCAGCAGCCTTGTCGGAAGGGATTCCGAGCCTATCGTCGCCAGCGGCGGACCTGATGCATCAAGCATTGGCTGATAGGACTCGGGCGAGCCCCACCCCATCCATGCCGGACTTGAGTAAAGAAGCTGCAAATGGGCCTTCCACAACCATGGCCGATATAATTGGTAGAGAATGTCATTTACCGATAAGTTGGTCTCGCCGCGCAAAAGGAACGTCGAAACGAAGACATTGTCCTGCAAGGCATATAAAATATTGGCAGACGAAACGACCGCGACGTTGAAGCCGACCGCGACGGCCAATGCTATCCAGAACATCCGGGAAGGTCGCATGGCGCTATTGCGGCAAAAGAAAAAGTACAACACGAGGTAGACCAATCCCGCAATCAACGCCGCGCGCACAAAACAGAGTACAAAAAAATAGGTCGCGATAGCGAGAACGACCGGATGCCTTCTCGCCCGCTCCTTGCTGTGGGTGAGTACGAGCAGCATCACCAAAGAAAGTGCGCCGGTGTACGCAATGTTGGAAAAGAAAGATACCCGCCAAAGGCCATAGGCGGGATCTGAGTAACCGGGAATCAAACCATAACGATTGAAATTGGAAAAAGCCGAAACCGACAAACCAACGACAAGCAAGAACAAATAGAGGCGCGTCAGGTCCCGCACGTTGATTGCGGCGCGATCTGTGGAAATCCACGTCAATGCCAGTACGATCGCGCAGAGCTGAACGGTTGCCCTCGCATCTCCCGTTGCAGCATGCCAGCCGCCAGCCCAGAGTAGGAGGATCAGCAGGAGCTTCGCGCGCCCAAACAGCGTCCTCACAATATCCGGCAGTCCCAACAGGGGGAACACCATCGCGGGCACAACAACAAGCCAGTACTGCAGGGAGCCCCACGCAAAGCTTTGGGTTTGCGAGAGCGACATGGTTACCAGCAGGGAGAAGGTCACGAATGCCAACATCGGCCAATGCCGCTGACCCGGCGCCCACGGACTGGCATCGGCATACGAACCGCTGGAAGGCACGGGAGACCTTACGGAATCGAGCATTCGGCGAGCGCCTTGCCGGTCACGGCAGAGTTCGGCAGCAAGGCTGCCAGGTTATCGACATACCCGGGAGCGGCAAAGCGATCGGCGTGCGCGGGATCAAACGGCGGCGGACTTGTTGCAACATTCCAGACATCCAGTTGATCACGGGCCAGAAAAAACCACCTGTCATCAACCGTGCCCGATATCAGCTCATGCCCAGAAAGCGGAATGATCATGCTTCTCACGCCGACCGCAGTGGCATCGAAATGACAAGCAGACGCTATAGTCAGATGCAAATCGCTTTCCGCCAGCAATTCGAATACATTGGGTTGTCCGGCGCCAGAGATAATCCTGATCCGTTTGTCGGACTGCAGGGGCCGGAAGGCCGACGAATCGAAATCGTAAACCGGATGGAGCTTGATAGACAAACGCCAGTCGAGCGAGGCCGGCGCACAACGCACCAGATCTTCGATCCAGGCCACGAGTCTTGCCGTGTCAAGCCCCTGGGATGTCAGCACAAGATGAACCCCGTGGCCCTTTGTCCTGGCATGGCGCTGCGCACGCGCAGAATCAGTGACTGCATCGCCGACCGCAACGACGTGGTCGCGGCCCTGACGTGTACCGGCCAGTTGCTCGCTCCAATACACGCCGCGAGTCGCCAACACGTCGGGAAGGATGAGTTCAGCAACCGCCCCCTCGACCCACAGGGGAACCGCATCCGGTTGACTGGCATCGAACACGCCGTGCTGTAGCTCAATATACCGAATGCCATGGCGATGGGCCGCAAGCCGCAGTCCATATTCCCCGGTATCCGAGACCAGAACCGCACAAGGCCTGATCCTGGCCAGCAACATTCCGTATAGTCTTGCTTGCCAGTAGACCGTCGACACACGCATCAACAACCAACGGGGATCGACAACGACCTGGAGTTCCTCTTTCAGGCGCTCCGCTACAAACTTGCAGAACGACATTGCATCGGCCGAAAAGAGCCGGCCAAGAACACTTCCCCAGAATGTAAATACGATGGGATTGAGATCGGCAGGCCTCCAGGCAGCCGCAGCCTGCACCTCGAAATCCGGACTATTTACTTCTTCGAGCTTGACGCACGAATAGCCCCGACGCAGCAAACTGTCGAAATACACATCCTCGTACTGGGCGCCCCGCTTCATGCGCAGCGCGGATCGGCAGGTCTTGATCAGCAGATCTCTCCGGCCTGGAATGGCGACAAATCTTGCCAAGGTCAGGGTACCACGGAGAGCTTCAAGAATGCGCGCGAAGGTCGACTTGCCCGGCTTTGACAGCGGCAGGTCGGCAACCATCCAGTAGACCGGATTCCGCATTACGCGCCATGCCGACCAACCATCCACTCGGTATGAGAAGAGATCATGCTTGCGCTCCAGCGCAAACAACGTTGCGATCTTCGCGGCCCGCTCTTCGCCACTCATCATGATTGTGGGAACAGTCCGTAAATCCTTGCGCAAAGGGCCATCGAGCGATGCGCCTCTTCCAGAGTTGCGAGATTTGCGTTCCGTCCCTCCAGAAATCCGATTAACTGCTCGGCCTGATAGCGCAATCCGGGCTTGAATTCGGAATCGACGACGTCTGGCGCGATGTCCGTAAGACGTCGCTCGCCGCGCCGCTGAATGGCCAGCTTTTCAAGTGGACGCATCTCAAGGCGAACGTGACGATTCGTTACGGTCACCGACCAAGGCCCCGGCGCGTTCCAAACGGCTTGATACACCCCGACATCTCCGCTGGAAAATCGAATTTGCGCAGCAACGAAGCGCGGCGACTCCGGCGTCCATGAAGCAGCATGCGTCACCGACACAACATCGCCGCGAGCCATGAAGCTGAAATAGTCGATGAGATGAATCGAGTTGGCGTACATCCAGTTGCGCACAACCTCTTCCGGCTGGCCCGATGCTCGCGCAGCGTCCTGGTCTTCCTGATCGAGCACAGAAATCAAGCGCGGACCATCGTCATTCGCCAGTTCCCGCAGCGCCTGCCTCGTGGACGAATAAGAGCGGCGATTGAGAGCGACAAAGGCACGAGCACCGACACGGCGGCCTCGATCGAGAATCTGCTCCGCGACCTGCAAATCCACCCCAACGGGTTTTTCGAACAAACAAACCCACGGATGTGAAAAACAAGAGGCGGAAACGTCAGGCATCGAGAGCTCATTCACCGCAACCACGACTGCGTCTGCCCGAGTCTCGCGATACATTGCATCGATGCTGTCGAAGGCCTTGGTGCCATGGATCGAAGCCAGAACCTCGGCGCGCGCGCGGGTTCGGCCACAAACCCCCACGATTTTGGTGTTCGGCAGCGACGCCAGTGCTCTCGCGTGCTCTTCGGCCATATAGCCTGCACCGACAATCGCAATACTCCAGATTTTCGCGGCCATATTCTCAGCTCAAGCCCATTTGAACCGACGACCGCGCGGTAACGCCGGATCAGCCAGCAATATTTCGCGGCCGCCGGCCTCATGGGACACATGGGCTGCAACGCAACAGGCCAAGGCGTGGACGCCGGCATTTCCATCAGGAAAGGTTTTGCCTTGCAGCATCGCCGACCATAGATCGACGGTCGGCACGACCACGTCCACTGGCTTGATGGCCTGGGTCCGGACTTCGGCTGACGCACCGTAGCGCGACGTCGGCAAATCGCGGTATTCGCTCTTTCGTGCCACCACTCGCATGTCTCCATTGATTTCGTCGACCACAATTTGTCCGTTCCGGCAAATATACGTCACATGGATGCCGCTCCCGGCATTCATCGAGAAATCAATAAACATGGAACGGCCGGCCGGGTCTCGCGCCAATAGCCGCCCCGCGCGATCCTCGAACTCCGGACCGCGGGGATTGGCCAGCTGAGCCTGATCGAACCAGGCATGGATACCGCTTATCGGGGCATCGCTGAGGTAGCGAAACATCTCGAAGTAATGGCAGGCGTTCATGGCCAGGCCAAAGTTCGAGGCTGCGACCAAAACGCTCACCAACGGCCCTAGTTCGTCCGAACCAATCAATGCCTTCACCAGCGTGTATTGCTCCATGAAACGCATCTGATGATTGATAGCCAGGACCGAACCGCTGCGCTTGCATGCGGCCATCATCTCATCCGCTTCCGCCAACGAAACTGCCATCGGCTTCTCGCACAGGATATGGCGCACGCCGGCTTCGGCTGCATCGACGACGAGTGGGGCATGCGACGGCGCGGTGGTTGCGACCACGACCGCATCAGGCCGCACGCTGCGCAGCATTTCCGTGCCTTCAGCATAGCATTGGGACTCATCGACCCCAAAACGCGTACTAGCCGTCTCGCGCGCCACTTCCGAAGTATCCGCAACGCCGACGATCGTCATGCCAAGTTTGCTAACCGCCTCCAGATGGCGCAACCCCATTCGTCCAAGTCCAATTACGGCGACCCGTTTACCTGCAGCATGAGCGGACATTGAAGACGATTTCCTAAGCTTTTGCGGACTGATGAGCGGCAACGAGGAACGTGCCGCGAAACCAAATGGCCACGGACCGACGCAACTCGCCCCAAGGCAGATCATATTGCCGGGAAGCAACCGCAGTCGCAATCAAGGCCAGCAATCCTTGAGTCGCCGCGTATCCCATGGCAGCTCCCTCGATCCCGAATCTCCCGGCAAGCAGCCAGATCAACAGGGTCCCAAGCACCGCTGAAGAT
>JBAQER010000748.1:0-3585 GCA_049286845.1 Bradyrhizobium sp. | reverse complement strand
CCTCGCGCCAATGGATCCCCTTCATGGCGCCGGCAGTGCCGACCGGCATGAACGCCGGCGTCCGCACCATCCCGTGCGGCGTCGTCAGCCTGCCGGTGCGCGCGGCGCCGTCGGTGGCGAGGAGATCGAAGTGATTGGGAAGGCTCATGGGTCAGCTTATGGCGTGACAGGGACGCCCTGTTCAACCTCGTTGTACCAGATTTTCCCGGTATTATAGCGCAAGCACCAAACGCGCGGCGATCTGGCGCCGCACGGCCACGATGCAACTCGCTGGCGTCTGTTGCGCGGCTTCGGGCCCGTTGCTACGCTAACGGTCCGATTTGCCGGAAGCCACCGCCCTTACCCACTGAGGCACACACGCCCGAAACGAAATGTGGAAACGCGCTGCCTTCTACGGCCTGCTTGTCCTTATTCCGCTCGCGTGCGCCGAAGTCGGCTCCTTTGTGGTGGCCCGGACGCGGCCGGATCTGTTCGACCATCGCGACGAAATCTTGCGCAAGTTTCGTCCGGAGGACTTCCAGCGCTACAAGACCACGGTCGCCAGCAACGTGCTCGGCTGGGATAATCCTGCCGGCGCGCGGCGCCTTGCAAACTGCCTCGGCGAGCAAGTCACCTACAGCTACGATGCTGCGCGCGTTCGCCGGCACGGCAGCCGATCGCCGCAGGATGCCGTCATCGTGGTGGCCGGGGATTCTTATACCCAAGGCGACGACGCGGCGGACGACGACACCTATCCGGCTGCGCTTGAGCGCATGTTCGACGTCGGTGTGGCCAACCTCGGCGTCGGAGGCTACGGGCCGGAACAGGCCCTGCTCAAGCTCGAGAGCCTGATCGATCGATTCCCGGGCGCGCGGATCGCCGTCCTCTCGATCCTTTCCGATGATACGCCACGGATGATGAACAGCTTCCGGCCGGTGCTCTACCGCGAGACCGGGATTCAGTACGGATTCAAACCGTACCTGCGCGACGGCGTCCTCCAGGGCTTGGTCGGGGGTGATCCGCTGCGGGACTTCGAAGCGATGCGCGCTGCCGCGGAAACTGCCTTCGATACCGATTTCTGGCGACGCCCCCGCGCGCGTTTTCCCTACCTGATCGCCGTCGCGCGGCTGTTTCATCTTCCTTCCTTCTGGGTGCCGCTGCTCACACAGGCCCAAAGCCTGGCACCCTATGAGGCCGTACATCGCCTTGCCTCCGTGCGCGGCAATCTGCGCGCGCTGTTCGACCGGTTCGAAGCATTCACCCGAAGCCGCGGCCTTGCCGGCGTCGTCGCCTTCATTCCGGTGAGTGAAGCGGATCAAAGCACGGGCGCGGTGGCGATATCGGCGGCATCCGCTGCGCAACGCCAAGCCCTCACCTTCGTCGACGTCACGATCAAGGATTGGGGCGAATTCTCCGCAGGGCCCGGTTGCCATCCATCGTCGAAGGGGTATGCCGCCATCGCCGCCAACGTCGCAAACGCCGTCCGGCCCTTGCTCGATCGCCGGACGCGCGCGCACGCTCCACGCTAGATGCTGTGGCGCTGCCAGTAACTCGAGAATCCACGCTCTTGACGCCAATCGAAATCTCCCGCATAAGCCCCCGCCATGACGACCACCACCAAACGCACCTCGAAAACCGCCAAGCCCCGCCGGGCTTCGGGAGACGTGCGCGCGTAGGTACACCACCGCATCATCTTGAACCGAAGCCCCGCCCGAAAAGGACCGGGGCTTTTTTATTGCCTGATGGAGATACCCGTGAAGAACGATCCCATTGTTGCCATTGTCGGCGTGACCGGCGCCGTCGGCGCCGAATTCATCGCCACCATGGACAAGCGCGCATTTCCGGTTCGCAGGCTGAAGGCGCTGGCGAGCGCCCGCTCGGCCGGCAAGACCATCGACTTTCGTGGGCAGAAGATCCTGATCGAGGAGCTCAACGAACGCTCCTTCGACGGCGTCGATATCGCGCTGTTCTCGGCCGGCGGCGGCATTTCCAGGAAGTTCGCGCCAATCGCCGTAAAGGCCGGCGCCGTCGTGGTCGACAATTCGTCGGCGTTCCGGATGGATCCCGACGTGCCGCTGGTGATCCCCGAGATGAACGCCAACCGCATCCGCGACCACAAGGGCATCATCGCCAATCCGAACTGCTCGGCGATTACGGCCCTGGTCCCGCTGTGGCCGATCCACAAGGCGAACCGCATCAAGCGCGTGATCCTGTCTACCTATCAGGCGGCCAGCGGGGCCGGTGCGGCAGCCATGGAGGAACTGCTGGAATCGACCCGCGCCAGCCTCGACGGGCGGCCCTTCACGCCCAAGGTGATCCCGCATCCTTACGCCTTCAACGTGTTCAGCCACAACACGGCTGTTGATCCCGAGACCGGCTACAATGACGAGGAGACCAAGGTCATCAACGAGACCCGCAAGATCTTCGAGGACGATCGCATTGCCATCGGCGTGACCTGCGTGCGGGTGCCGGTGCTGCGCGCGCATTGCGAGGCGATCACCTTCGAATGCGAACGGCCGATTTCGGAGGACGAGGTGCGCGAGATCCTGTCGGGCGCGCCGGGCGTAAGGATCGTGGATGATAGGCAGAAGAACTACTTCCCGATGCCGATCGATGCGTCAGGTCAGGACGACGTTCTGGTCGGCCGCATCCGCAAGGATCTCAGCGACCCCTCGGGCCATTCGATCTCGATGTTCGTATCCGCAGACCAACTGCTGAAGGGAGCCGCGCTGAACGCCGTTCAGATCGCGGAACTGCTGCCTCAGCGCGTGATCGCGTGAGGTGAAGGCGCCCTTTGCAGGGCGCGGCTGACCAAGAGGGTCCTGCGATGTCATATCGGACATCGACGTCTTCATCCGGTCCGGTATAATCCCTTGCACAATAAACTTGAGGGAGGACTCAAAGATGAGGACAATTCTGGGCGGCATTGTCCAGCGGGAGCGACGTTACCGCATCGAATTGATTCCATCTTTGGCGTGAACTCATTAAATTGCCCCTTGGACTTCTCCAGTTTGCCTGATGAAATGTCGGTATGCGTACCATCGAAGACAACGCCTTTTTGTTGCTGATCGTTGCGGTATCGCTGGCCTTTGCTTGGATACTGCTGCCATTCTATGGAGCGATTCTCTGGGGAACCGTCACAGCGATATTATTCTCTCCGTTGCACCGGCGGCTGTTGAAATCAATGGGTCGGCGGCGCAACGTTGCTGCATTCGCCACGATAGTGATGATCATTGCGATCGTGATTCTGCCAATGACGCTGATCGCCGCGTCATTGACGCAGGAAGCATTAGCCTTCTATGGAAGAGTCCAGTCGGGTGAGCTGGATCTCGTCCGGTTTTTTCAGCAGGTCCATGATGTGTTGCCCGCATGGGCAATCAATCTGCTGGAGCGTTTCGGTCTTGCAAGCCTCGGCGCGGTGCAGCAAAAACTTTCCGTCGCCCTTCTGGCCGGCAGCCAATACATCGCCACACAGGCACTCAGTGTTGGCCAGAGCACGTTCGACTTCATCGCGAACCTGTTCGTCATGCTGTACCTGTTGTTCTTCTTGCTCCGCGACGAGGACGCGCTATCCAAGCGCATTAGGGATGCTATTCCGTTGCACTC
>JBAQER010000747.1:0-2989 GCA_049286845.1 Bradyrhizobium sp. | reverse complement strand
CGCTGGCGCTGTTCATCACGGCGAAGTCGCTGCTGCATGTGCATCCGGTCTTTGGCTTCGTCGCCGCGTTCGCGGAGGCCGCCACCATCGGCGGCCTCGCCGACTGGTATGCGGTGGTGGCGTTGTTCAAGAGGCCGTTGGGACTGCCGATCCCGCACACCGCGATTATCCAGAGCAACCAGCACCGCATCGCCGACAAGCTCGGCGAATTCATCGAGGTGCACTTCCTCGAAGCCGCTCCCGTCGAAGCCAAGCTGCGCCAGATCGATTTCGGCTCGTTCATCGCCGACTGGCTGCGCGACCGCAAGCGCAGCGACGATCTCGCCCGCTTTGCGCTGCGGCTGCTGCCGGAAGCGGTGTCGGCGACGGAGACCTCGGGCCTGATGACGTTCATCACCCGGCGCATCACCACCCAGCTGCAGGGGATCGATCTGGCGCCGCTCGCCGCCGGCACGCTGCGCGGCTTCGTGCAGGAGGGCAGGCATCAGGGCCTGCTCGACGACATCCTGCGCGTGGTGCATCAGTCGCTGACCCAGCCGGAAACCATGGCCGTGATCCGTGAGAAGATCCGCGACGAATTGCCGACGCTGCTGAAGCTCTACCGCGCCGACAAGTTCCTCGTGAACCGAATCGTGGCGTCCGCGACCACGTTTTTCGAGGAAGTGCGCAACGATCCGCAGCATCCGTTCCGCGGCGAATTCAATCGCATGCTGCTGTCGTTCGTCGACCGGCTCGGCAGCGACAAGGCCTTTGCCGCACGCCTCGACGGATTGAAACGCGACCTCCTGGCGCGCCCCGAACTCGGCGACCTCGCGCGCAACATCTGGTCGAACGCACGATCCTTCATCGAACGCAGCGCCAGCGGCGAGACCCAGGTGCTGCAGCAGCATCTTGCCGGAATGTTCGTGAAAGCAGGCGAGGCGCTCGCGGCCGATGCCGAGCTGCGCGCCGAGATCAACCAGGGTCTCGTCGCCTTGCTCAGGAGTTTCATCGCCGATCAGAAGAGCGGCGTGTCGAGCTTCATCTCCGATCAGGTCAAGGCCTGGGACATGGGGCAGCTGATTGCGCTGATCGAAATCAACATCGGCAAGGACCTGCAATACATTCGTTTCAACGGCGCGCTGATCGGCGGATTGGCCGGGCTGGGGCTGTACACCGTGGAATTACTGCTGCGCCTGCTGTGACTTTTAGATCACGGCGCCCGCATTAAGTACGGCGACCTATTGTCCCATCGGAAGGCAGCCGCTTGAATGAAGGAATCGGTGCCATAGCTTCCTTCAAGAGATTGCTGCACTGCGGAACGATTGTGCGTGAGCCGCGTTTTCAATTGACCGATTGGGCCGAAGCTCGGCCCTGAAGAGGAAAATCTGATGTCCGCCACTGCCCAGACGCTGCGCCCGCCGTCCAGAGCCCTGATGTTTCTGGAAGGGCGCGCCCTTCATGAGTTCGGTGCGTTTCTCGGCGCATTGCCGCTGCTCAGCCTCGCGCCGAAGGGCGACGGCCATCCGGTGCTGGTGTTGCCCGGCCTGGTCGCCTCGGACACCTCGACGCGGCCGTTGCGCAGCTTCCTGAAGAACCGTGGCTATGCCGTCAGCGGCTGGCGGCAAGGCCGCAATCTCGGCCTGCGTCATGGCGTGCAGCACGCGATGGTCGATCTGGTGCATGAATTGAACGATACCCATGGCCGCAAGATCAGCCTGGTCGGCTGGAGCCTCGGCGGTCTCTATGCGCGCCAGCTCGCCAAGATGATGCCCGATCGCGTCCGCTCGGTGATCACGCTCGGCAGTCCGTTCGCGGGCAGCCCGAAGGCGACCAACGCCTGGCGGGTCTACGAGATGGCAAGCGGCCGCAGCGCCGAGGAAGAGGATCACCGCTTCGGCGGGGCGCTTTCCGAAACGCCGCCGGTGCCGACCACCGCGATCTTCAGCCGTACCGACGGAATCTGCGCGTGGCAGGGCTGCATGGAAAAGACCTCCGCGGCTTCCGAAAGCATCGAGGTCGAAAGCAGCCATTGCGGCATGGGCCATCATCCTGCGGTGGTCTACGCCGTGGCCGATCGTCTGGCCCAGCCCGAAGGCACATGGGCGCCGTTTGACCGCAACGGCTGGCGCAGCCTCGTCTATCCCGATCCGCACCGGTAAGCGCGCGCATCTGTCTTTTCGTCATGGCCGGGCTTGACCCGGCCATCGACGTCTTACTTGGTTGGATGAAGCCAAGACGTGGATGCCCGGGTCAAGCCCGGGCATGACGAGTATTGCTTCATTCCAAACCATTCCCCTGATGCCGGCGTTGTCGCTTCCCCAAAAAACGCGGTATGCGTGGAGCATGCCGCAGCCGCTTGCCCGCATCATCTCTCAGCTCAAGCGCGAACCCTCGCGCACCGGCTCCATCGTCATCACGGTATTCGGCGACGCCATCGTGCCGCGCGGCGGCTCGGTCTGGCTCGGCACACTGCTGAAATTCTTCGAGGTGCTCGACATCGACAGCGGCGTGGTGCGCACCGCGATGTCGCGGCTCGCCGCCGACGGCTGGCTCGAGCGCCACAAGGTCGGCCGCAACAGCTTTTATCGGCTGGCGCGAAAAGGCCGTCAGACCTTCGACGCCGCGACCCGGCACATCTACGATCCGCAGCCGTCCGACTGGACCGGACGCTTCGAACTGCTCTTGATCGGCAATGGTGAGGATCGCGACGTCTCGCGCGAGGCGCTGAAGAATGCCGGCTTCGGCAGCCCGCTGCCGGGCGTCTGGGTCGCGCCGTCGGGTGTTCCCGTTCCGGAGGAAGCCGCAACCGCGATCCGCCTGGAAGTCTCCGCCGAGGATGACAGCGGCCGCCGTCTGCTGAGCGAGAGCTGGCCGCTTGATCGCACCGCCGACGCCTATCTGAAGTTCATCAAGACCTTCGAGCCGCTGCGGAACTGGGCCGGCCGCCGCGAGGCCCTCGCGGAGGCCGACGCCTTCACCGCGCGGATCCTGCTGATCCATTATTACC
>JBAQER010000746.1:0-1759 GCA_049286845.1 Bradyrhizobium sp. | reverse complement strand
CGCCGGTCTTGGGAGACGGCCGCAAGCGTTGGGCCACTGCCTGCACCGCCACATAGAAGACTGGCGTCAACAGCAAGCCGAACAAGGTCACGCCCAGCATGCCGCTGAACACGGCCGTGCCCAGCAGCCGCCGAGATTCCGCCCCCGCGCCTTCAGCGATCACCAGTGGAAAAACGCCCAGGATAAAGGCGAACGAGGTCATCAAAATGGGGCGCAGCCGGATTCGGCATGCTTCCACGGCGGCATCGAAGCGGTTAAGGCCGCTCTCCTGCCGCTGTTGTGCAAAGTCGACGATCAGAATCGCGTTCTTGCGTGCCAGTCCCACCAGTACGATAAAGCCAATTTGCGTGAAGATATTGTTGTCCATATTGCTCAACCAGACTCCGGTCATCGACGACAGAATGCACATCGGTACGATCAGGATCACCGCAAACGGCAATGACCAGCTCTCGTATTGGGCCGCCAGAGCCAGAAACACGAAAATAACACTCAACGGGAAAACCAGCAGGGCCACATTTCCGGCCAATACCTGCTGCAAGCTGAGTTCGGTCCATTCAAAGTCGAATCCTGGCGGCAACTCCGTCTTCATCAGCTTAGTCATAATGTCGATGGCTTGACCGGAACTGACGCCGGGCAATGTACTGCCGTTGATTTCAGCCGCCGGATACATGTTGTAGCGCGTAATCTTGTCAGGCCCGGTAATTTCCTTAACATCGACCAGCGAGCCGAGCGGCACCATACCTCCTTGCAGGTTGCGCGTCTTCAGTTCGGCGATATCCGCTGGCTTCATGCGAAACTCGGAATCGGCCTGAGCCATGACCTGGTAAGTCCGCCCGAAGCGATTGAAGTCATTGACATAGAGTGAACCCAGATAGATCTGTAGCGTATCAAATACTTCCTTCAAGGGTACATCCATAGACTTGACGCGGGTGCGATCGACATCCAGGAACAGCTGCGGAACGCCAGACCTGAAGGTTGTGAACAATCCAGCCAGGCCGGGTTGCTTATTGCCCAGGGCAAGCAGTTCCGTATTCGTACGCTGTAGCGCCTCAATACCGGCATTGGTTCGATCCTGGATTTGCAGTTTGAACCCGCCCACAGAGCTCATGCCCCGAATAGGCGGCGGCGCAAACACGGCGATATGGGCGTCACTCACCTGAGCGAGACTCTGCTGGAGTCTTTTGATAACGGCATCGGCGTACAGATCCGCGTTGCCGGCGCGCTGGTCAAAATCATCGAGCCTGGCGAACATAGTGGCGACATTGGATTGACTGGAACCGCTCAAAATAGAAAAGCCGGCGTAGGCGTTCACATGCTTGACGCCTTTAGTCTCCAGAATGATGCGAGTCGCTTGCTGGACCACGGCTTGGGCGCGTCCCAGCGAGGCCGCATCAGGCAGCTGTGCATACAGGATCAGATAACCCTGGTCTTGCTGCGGTATGAAACCGGTCGGGACTTTTTCGAAAGCCAGGAAGTTAAGCCCGTTGAGTCCCGCATAAACCACCAGCATCACCACCGTCATACGGATAAGCCTGCCGACCAGTCGCGCGTAGCCTTCGCTGAAGTGGTTGAAAAACCGGTTGAAGCGATTGAAGAACAAGCCGAACAGACGATCGTTCAGCCGCGTGAGCTTATCCGTGTTACCCTGCGCCCTATCCAGCAATAATGCGCACAAGGCCGGGCTCAGCGTCAGCGAATTAAACGCCGAAATTACCGTGGAAACGGCGATAGTCAGCGCGAATTGTTTGTAGAAAGCGCC
>JBAQER010000745.1:0-13547 GCA_049286845.1 Bradyrhizobium sp. | reverse complement strand
GATGGTTCGCGCCATGCCGTCGATATCGTGCGGATTGACCAATAGCGCCGCATCGAGTTCGTTGGCCGCGCCGGCGAATTTCGACAACACCAGCACGCCGGGATCGGCCGGGTTCTGTGCCGCGACGTATTCCTTGGCGACGAGATTCATCCCGTCATGCAGCGGGGTCACGACGCCGACCTGGGCGGTACGATAAAGACCAGCCAGCACGGTCTGGCCAAAACCCTTGTTGAGATAACGGATCGGCGTCCAGTCCACCTCGCCGTGGCGGCCGTTGACGTCGCTGACCAATCTCGCGAGTTCGCTTTGCAGATCGCCATAGGCTTCGATGGCGCCGCGCGACGGCGTTGCGATCTGCAGCAGCGAAGCCGTGCGCGCCAGCGACGGCTGCAAGGTCCACATCCGGTCGAACGCATTGATGCGGTTCACCAACCCCTTGGAATAGTCCAGCCGGTCGACGCCGATTGCCAGCTTCTCGCCGTTCAGGCTTCGCCGCAACCGCGACACGTCGGGATGCGACGCGGCCTTGGCGGCCTGCTGGGCGAATTTTTCCGGATCGATGCCGATCGGAAATACCGCAACGCGCGAAATGCCGTGGCGCGAGGCGACGACGCCATCCGCCACGGTCAGGCCGAGGTCCGACTGGACATAGGACAGGAAATTCTCGCAATCGTGCTCGGTCTGGAACCCGATCAGATCGTAAGCCAGCATCGCAGTGACCAGTTCGCGATGCTGCGGCACGGCGCCGATGGTGGCGCGGTCGGGCCAGGGGGTGTGCAGGAAAAACCCGATCGGCTGACTGACGCCGAGATCGCGCAGTTCCACGCCCAGCGCCAGGAAATGATAATCCTGGATCCAGAACGCCGTCTCCGGCTTTCGGAAACGCATCAGCGCGCGCGCCATGAACGCGTTCACTTCGCGATAGGACAGGTAATCCTCCCTGGAGGCATGGATCAGGTCGGTGCGCGAATGCAGTGCCGGCCACAATGCCGAATTGGCAAAGCCTTCGTAGTAGCCGCCGTAATGCGCGGCCGGCAGATCCAGCAGCGCCAGCGCGCCTGCGCCCAGCGCTTCGATTTCGGCGAACGGCTCCTTGTGCGCGCCATCGCGCACGCGGCCGCTGGAACCGACCCAGATCGCGCCGGATTCTTCCACCACCGGCAGCAAGGCGGCAGCGAGGCCCCCGGTCATGGGTTCGTTGGCCATGCCGCGCGCGACGCGATTTGAAACGACGACGAGGTTCACAGGGTCCCCTCCTGTTGGTCACTCGTGGGTTAACAACTGTTCATCAATATGGTTCCCAGTCACCCTTTCAACGAAATGAAACCAAATTCGGGCGCTGCCGCGATGGAACCCGACTAACTTGCTGCAAGAAATTTTCGCGTGGAACAGCGCGATGTTCGCAGAACTGCCGCGGTATCGAGCTACAGAATACTCTGGGCTTTTCGAACTATGGTCGCGAGGCGGCTCTTTCGCCGTCGAGCAGACGTGCAAGCCATTGCCGGACATCGCCAGGCTCGTCGAAATGACCGGCCACGCCCTTGGCCCGCCTGCCAACCGAAAATGCGAGCCCATCGAGATCGGGCATGATGGCGAACACCGATTCGTCGGTGACGTCATCGCCGATGAACAGCGGGCGGCGCCCCTTGAACGGTCCATGCGTCATCAGTTCCAGTACGCCCGACGCCTTGGTGAAACCGGAATGCTTGATCTCGCAGACACATTTTCCGGGCAGGACTTCGATCGGCGCGTTGGGCAGATCGGCCCGGATCAGCGACACCGCTTCATAGATCGCCTTTTCCGCCTGCGGCGCGAGGCGATAGTGCAGCGCCAGCGAATAGCCCTTGTCTTCGAGCAGGATTCCCGGGCTGAGCCTGGCGATGGCCGCAAGCCGCCGCTTCAATTCCTTGTCCATCGGCGGCGCATGGGTGGCGACGGCTTCGCTGTCGGCCGTAACCCGCATCTCCGCGCCGTGACCGCCGACCGCTGGAAACTGCTCGGGCGCAAAGATCAGGTCGATATCGTTCAACGAACGCCCGCTGACCAAGGCCAGCGCGCCCGAGGTGCGCTCCAGCAACCGGTTCAGGGTCTCCGCCAGACCGGGCGGCACCCAGACTTCGCGCGGTGTCGGCGCCAGATCCAGCAGCGTGCCGTCGATATCGAGCAGGATCGCGGATTGCTCGAGATGCGGCAGCAGCGCGCGCGGCACCGGAACGGCTTCCGGCGGGCCCTCGTCATCCGATGACATGTCTTCTTGTCTAGGCAAGTCGGCCAAATCCTGATCGATCAAGTCCTGATCCATTTCATTCTACTCCACCAAAGCCAACGGACGTGCAACCGATTCCAGCGCCCGGCGCTCCGCAGCGACGCCGTAACGCCACCCGATCGCGGCGGCCGCAATCATCAGTCCGGATCCCAATAGATAGCCTGCGAACACGCTGTCGCGGGATCCGGTGTCGATCAGCGCCCCGAACAAGGCCGGACCGGCGACGCCGCCGATTCCAGTGCCGACCGCATAGAACAGCGCGATCGCCAGCGCCCGGACCTCCAGCGGAAAGGTTTCGCTGACGGTGAGATAGGCCGCGCTGGCGGCCGGGGACGCAAAAAAGAAGATCACCATCCAGGCGATGGTCTGGGTCTGAGCGCTGAGCAGGCCGATCGAGAACAGATAGCCCGACAGCGCCAGCAGCACGCCCGAGACGCCATAGGTGAACGCGATCATCGCGCGGCGTCCCAGCGTGTCGAACAGGCGGCCGAGCAATACCGGCCCGAGAAAATTACCGGCGGCAAACGGCAGGATGTACCAGCCGACCTGGTTCGACGCGATGCCAAAGAAATCGGTCAGCACCAGCGCGAAGGTGAAGAAGATCGCATTGTAGAAAAACGCCTGCGCCGTCATCAGCGCCAGTCCGACCAGCGAACGCGCGCGATAAAGAGAGAACAGCGTGTGCGCCACTTCGCGCAGCGGGGTGTGATCGCGCATCTTCAATCTGATTTTCGGCCAGGCTTGCTGCGGCCGACCTTGCGCGCTTCCGGTCACCGACCGCTCGATATCGGCGACTATCGCATGCGCCTGATCGGGACGACCGTGAATCATCAGCCAGCGCGGGCTTTCCGGAATCCACATCCGCATCACGAACACCACGAGGCCGAGACCGGCGCCGCCGAGATACGCCAGCCGCCAGCCGAGATCGGGATCGATCACCGCGGGATCGAGCAGAACAATGGCGCTCACCGCGCCCATCGCAGCACCAATCCAGAAGCTGCCGTTGATCACAAGGTCGGTCCAGCCGCGATAGCGCGCCGGCACCAGTTCCTGGATCGTCGAATTGATCGCGGTATATTCGCCGCCGATGCCGGCGCCGGTGAGAAAGCGGAACAGCGCGTAGCTCCCGACATTCCAAGACAGCGCGGTGGCTGCGGTCGCCGTCAGATAGAGCGCGAGTGTGATGAAGAACAGTTTCTTGCGCCCGATCCGGTCCGTCAGCCAGCCGAACCCGAGCGCGCCAAGCACGGCGCCCGCGAGATAGGCGCTGTTTGCAAAGCCGACGTCGAGATTGCTGAAGCGAAGCGCCGGGCTTTCCTTCAGCGCGCCGGAGAGCGCGCCCGCCAGCGTTACCTCGAGCCCATCCAGAATCCAGGTGATGCCGAGCGCCAGCACTACGCGGGTGTGAAAGCCGCTCCAGCTCAGACTGTCGAGCCGCGAAGGAATGTCGGTTTCGACGATGCCGTCGCTGTTTGCTGGCGCAGGCGCGGAAGCGGCCGCGCCGTGATTCAAGACCGAGTTGCGCTGTGCCAGTTGCAAATCCATTGAATCGGACCAATGCGAAACCACCCGGGAACGCTGGGTTCCAGGGCCCTCCCGGCTCGAATTGCGGCTACCTTCAACAACGTTTGGATGGGTCAGGGGTTCCCGCATTGCGGCAAGGGAACCGATCGTCAGCGTTTATGTTTTTCGCAGCAATAACATGGAGCTGAATCATGGCTGCATCACGGAAACCAGCGCATTCGCGCACAAGCCCTGTACGGAAGAAGACCACCCCACGAAAGGCAGGTCCGGCGCGACAAAAAACGACTGTCAGAAAGGCGTCAAAGAAACGCTGGTCGCAGCGGGTGACCCGCGAAAGCAACGCGCTCGATCTGGAGCAAGGCGTCTTCAAACTGACCGATCCGAAGAAGATCGCGGCTTCGTTGAAGCACTCGGCGGAACGCAGTTCGCGCCGCAAGGCAGGCGCTTACCGCTCGGCGCTCTCGATGCTGACCTTCTACATCAACCGCGCCGGCAAGACCTTGCCGAAATTCCAGCGCGGGCGGCTGGAGCGGGCCAAGACGGAGTTGAAGCGGCAGTTTGGGAGAGAATGACTTTCGGTGCCGCGAACATCTCATCGTCGTCCCGGCGAACGACGGGACTCATACGCCGTGCAGATGCTTTAAGGCTGTGACGCTAATGGGCTTCCAATAATAACCGCCGCGGATTATGGGTCCCGGCGCAAGCCCGGGACGACATCGGAGAGAGTCTGTCTCAAGCCGCCCTGATATTCGCCATGAAGCGGTCGAGTTCTTCGCGCAGCCGCGCGCTTTCGCTGGAAAGCGTCTTGGCCGAGTTCAACACCTCCTCGGAGGCGGACCCGGTTTCGGTGGCACCTTGATTGACCTGCATGATATTCGCAGCCGCTTCGTGGGTGCCTTGCGCGACATTCTGAACGCTGCGCGCGATCTCCTGCGTCGCAGAGCTTTGCTGCTCCACAGCGCTGGCGATCGACGAGGCAATGTCCGAGATCTGGCCAATGGTGCCGCCGATTGCCTTGATCGCGGCTACCGATTCCTGCGTCGCACCCTGCATGCCGGAAATGTGCGAAGAGATCTCATCGGTCGCTTTCGCGGTCTGGCTGGCCAGCGACTTGACCTCGGAGGCGACGACCGCGAAACCGCGGCCGGCCTCGCCGGCGCGGGCGGCTTCGATGGTGGCATTCAGCGCCAGCAGATTGGTCTGCTCGGCGATCGCCGTGATCAGCTTGACCACGTCGCCGATCTCCTGAGCCGCGCGCGACAGCTTGCCGATGCGGCCGTCGGTCTGCTGGGCCTGAGTCACCGCGGCTTCCGCGATCTTGTTGGATTCGCGCACCCGCCTGCCGATCTCGTCGACGGAAGCGGAAAGCTCCTCCGTCGCGGTGGCAACCGACTGCATGTTGCTGGAGGCCTCTTCCGATGCGCCGGCAACCTGGCTGGACAGGCTCTGGGTGGTTTCAGCGGTGCGCGTCAGCGTTCCGGCTGCGGACTCGAGCTGGACCGCCGACGCTGAAACGTTGGAGACGATGGCACCCACCGCCGATTCGAAATCGTCGGCGAAGCGAATGAGTTCGGCACGGCGTGCCGCGCTGCTCGCCTTGTTCTGCGCCTCCTGGGTTGCAGCATCGCGCTCGGCCTTGGCGATGGCCTGCATCTTGAATTCTTCCACCGCGCCTGCCATCTCGCCGAGCTCGTCCTTGCGCCCGAGGCCGGGAAGCACGACGTCGAAATTACCGCCGGCGAGCTCCCGCATGGCCTTGCACATCGCGATCATCGGCCTGGAAATTCCCCTGCCGAGCAGCAGCGCCCACACCCCGCCCAGCAGGAAGCCGCCGGCCGCCAGCATCAGGATCAGGCGTTCGGTCTCGCCGATGCTCGCGTTGGCTTCGGTCTCCAGCCGTTGCTGATCGGAAACCAGGCCCGCCTTCAAGGCGCTTGCTCCTGTCATGATGGCGTCGGCGGATTTGGACATTTCGCCGCTGAGCTTCTCGACCAATTTGGTGTTTTCAACGAGCTTGCCGAGGGCGTTGCGGAAGTCCGCGAATAGCGAATCGATCTCCTTGATGACGGGCGTGGTCTTTTCGTCGCTCGACGGTATCGCATGCAGTGCGTTCAGAATGAAATTCAGACGGGCCAACGCGCTGGTCGCAGTCGCATAGTCGCCGTTGATGACGAAGGTGTTGGCCAGCTCCTTTATGGCCTGAAACTGGCCGGCCACCTGCTTTGCCCCGAACTCAACGGCCGGCAGTTCAGCCTCCGCCGCGGCACTGGCGAGATCGTCGAGCTTGTAGTGCAAGGACATCTCGCTACGCGTAAGCTGGTTTTCCGCAACGAGCCCACTTTCCTGCTTGACCTTGAGAATGTTCGTAAAAATTCCGGCGAAGGTGCCGAATTCCTTTGCAAGCTGGGCTATCTGATCGCGCCGCGCCGGATCGGCGGTGCCCTTCATCGACTGGTCGATGGCATCCTTCAGGCTGGCCTCGGCGGCCAGCGCCGCCTTGCCGTCGCCTTCCTTGCCGGTCACCATGAAGTATCGCGCCAGCGCGCGATACGAGATCAGCTCGCGGTCGATATTGCGCGCAAGATCGGCTTCCGAGACGCTGTTGCGGTAGGACGCCACGCCGGCGGCGACGCGCTCGAAGCCGAGATAGGCGATGCCCATGCTGGCGGCCGAGATGGCGAGCACGACGGCGAAGCCGAGCATGATCTTGGCGCGGAATCGCAAGGTCGGGAGTTTCGACGATATCGATGTTGATGCCGTATGTTCAGACAATCCCACCCCAAACCCCCGTCTTCGTTCCGAAAACCAGCGCAACCGGGAGCGCGGAGCCCCCGATCCGGTGCCGAAAACTAGGGCAGAATCAATAAAGGGGCGTAAATTTGGACCGAATTCTTCATCTGAGGCGCGACTTCGTAGCCCGAAATGCCGATACGGCGCGGGCCTCGGGGGCGGCCGGCGGCGCCAGCACCTGCCAATTGGGGGCCAGTTGCAGCCTGGGCTCCGTCAGGGCCTGAAGCTTATCGAGCGTCATTCCCGGATTCATTTCCTGTGCCACGCGAGGCCTTGCTGCGTCACGTCGGCACGGCGTAGCCGCGGCGTATCGGTCCCGGCCTTCGCCCAGACGATGGCTGAAAGACGACATCACAATGACCTCCGCGACGAAAATCCTAGTTGCAAAGTTCCGTCCCCGTGCTTCTAATTAGAACAATTAAAAATCATCGGGAGGGATTACGCGTGTCTACAGTCAAATTGACGGTGAACGGCAAGGCCGTGTCGGCCGAGGTCGAGGACCGGACTCTCCTTGTCCATCTCCTGCGCGAGCAACTGAACCTGACCGGCACCCATGTCGGCTGTGACACCAGCCAGTGCGGCTCCTGCGTCGTCCATATCGACGGCAAGGCGGTCAAGTCATGCACCGTGCTG
The DNA here is from genome assembly GCA_049286845.1 of Bradyrhizobium sp. GTDB lineage: Bacteria > Pseudomonadota > Alphaproteobacteria > Rhizobiales > Xanthobacteraceae > Bradyrhizobium. The sequence goes on along the minus strand of JBAQER010000745.1, from coordinate 6,334 downwards.
GCGGGACAAGCCGCAGGTAGCAATGTCACCACCATCGAGGGCATCTCGAAGGGCGACGAATTGCATCCGATGCAGGCCGCTTTCCGCGACAATCACGGACTGCAGTGCGGCTACTGCACGCCGGGCATGATCATGTCGGCGATCGACATCGTCAACCGCCACGCCGGCAAGCTCGACGAGGCGACCGTCCGGCACGAGCTGGAAGGCAACATCTGCCGCTGCACCGGCTACCACAATATCGTCAAATCGGTGCTCGACGCCGCCGGCCGCATGAAGGTCGCGCAGGCGGCGGAATAGTCCCGCGTCCTGCACGACGAGAGCTTCGAAATTCGGAAAAACTGACTGCGGTCTGCGCCTTCAGCATTTTGGCGCCGGCGATGCGGTCCGACAGGGAGAGATGCGATGGGTGTTGAGGGCATTGGCGCCAGCGTAGTGCGCAAGGAAGACCGGCGTTTCATCACAGGCAAGGGCCGCTACGTCGATGACATCAAGATTATCGGCATGACCTACGCGCATTTCATCCGCAGCCCGCACGCGCATGCCAAGGTGAAGAGCATCGACGCCTCGGCGGCGAAGAAAATGCCCGGTGTGGTCGACGTGCTCACGGGAAAGCAGATCGTCGATGACAAGGTCGGCAATTTGATCTGCGGCTGGGCCATCACCTCCAAGGACGGCTCGCCGATGAAAATGGGCGCGTGGCCGGCGATGGCGCCGGAAACCGTGCGCTTTGTCGGACAGGCGGTCGCGGTCGTGATTGCCGAGACCAAGAACCAGGCCCGCGACGCCGCGGAAGCCGTGGTCGTGAGTTACGAAGAACTCCCGGCCGCCGCCGATATTCGCGCGGCGATCAAGCCGGGCGCACCGCAGCTGCATCCGGAGGCGCCGGGCAATGTGATCTACGACTGGACCATCGGTGAGGAAGCAGCGACAGACGCGGCGTTCAAGGCCGCAGCCAACGTGGTTTCGCTCGACATCACCAACAACCGGCTGGTGCCGAATGCGATGGAGCCGCGCGCGGCGATCGGGGAATATAACGAGGCCGAAGAGCATTTCACGCTGTACACGACCTCGCAGAATCCGCATGTCGCGCGCCTCGTGCTGTCGGCGTTCTACAACATCGCACAGGAGCACAAGCTGCGGGTGGTCGCACCCGATGTCGGCGGCGGTTTCGGCTCGAAGATCTTCATTTATCCCGAGGAAATGGTGGCGCTATGGGCCTCCAAGAAGGTACGGCGCCCGGTGAAGTGGACCGGCGATCGTTCCGAGGCCTTCCTGACCGACGCCCATGGCCGCGATCATCTGACCAAGGCCGAACTGGCGTTCGACAAGGACAACAAGATCACCGGCCTGCGCGTCAAGACCTACGCCAATCTCGGCGCCTACATGTCGCTGTTCTCCTCTTCGGTTCCGACCTATCTCTATGCGACGCTGCTGTCGGGCCAGTACAACATCCCCAACATCTTCGCCGAGGTGATCAGCGTCTACACCAACACCACCCCGGTCGACGCCTATCGCGGCGCGGGTCGGCCCGAAGCCAGTTTCGTGGTGGAGCGGCTGATGGAGACGGCGGCGCGGCAGTTGAAGGTCGATCCGGCGGAATTGCGCCGCAAGAACTTCATCACGCAATTCCCCCATCAGACCCCGGTCATCATGGCCTATGACATCGGCGATTTCGGCGCTTCGCTCGATTCCGCGATGAAGGCGATCGACTACGCCGGCTTCCCCGCGCGCAAGGCAAAAGCCAAATCCGAGGGCAAGCTGCGCGGCCTCGGCGTCTCCTGTTACATCGAGGCCTGCGGCATCGCCCCCTCGAAAGCGGTCGGCAGCCTGGGCGCCGGCGTCGGCCTGTGGGAATCCGCCGAGGTCCGCGTCAATCCGGTCGGCACCATCGAGATCCTGACGGGATCGCACAGCCACGGCCAGGGCCATGAAACCACCTTCTGCCAGCTGGTCGCGGAGCGCCTGGGCGTCCCCATCAGCCAGGTGCAGATCGTCCATGGCGATACCGACAAGGTGCAGTTCGGCATGGGCACCTACGGTTCGCGTTCAGCCGCCGTCGGCCTGACCGCGATCCTGAAAGCGATGGAGAAGGTCGAGGCCAAGGCCAAGAAGATCGCCGCGCATCAGCTTGAGGCGTCCGAGAACGACATCGTGATCGAGAACGGCGAGTTCAAGGTCACCGGCACCGACAAGTCGATCGCGCTGCCGATGGTCGCGCTCGCCGCCTACACTGCGCACAATCTGCCTGATGGCATGGAGCCGGGATTGAAGGAGGGTGCGTTCTACGACCCGACCAACTTCACCTTCCCGGCCGGCTCCTATATCTGCGAGCTCGAGGTCGATTCCGCCACCGGCAAGACCTCGTTCGTCAACTTCGTCGCGGCCGACGATTTCGGACGGCTGATCAATCCGATGATCGTCGAGGGCCAGGTCCATGGCGGCCTTGCCCAGGGCATCGGCCAGGCGCTGCTCGAAGGTGCCGTCTATGACAGCTCCGGCCAGCTCCTGACCGCGTCCTTCATGGATTACACCATGCCGCGCGCCGACGACCTGCCGTCGTTCAAACTGTCGCACACCACGACGCTGTGTCCGGGCAATCCGCTCGGCGTCAAGGGCTGCGGCGAGGCCGGCGCGATCGGCGCGTCTGCCGCCGTCATCAATGCTATCACCGACGCCATCGGCAACAACAAGCTCGAGATGCCGGCGACACCCGATCGGGTGTGGCACGCCATTCACGGTTGAGAGGGAGACGAGCCATGTACGAGACCACTTACCATCGCCCCTCTTCTGTCGACGAAGCGGCAGCACTCTTTTCGAAGGGCAAAGAGGCAAAATATCTCGCCGGCGGCCACACCCTGATCCCGGTCATGAAGCAGCGGCTGGCCTCGCCGTCCGACGTGATCGATCTCGGCAAGCTCAAGGACCTGATCGGCATTGAGGCTTCCGGGGACACGCTGACCATCAAGGCGGCGACGACGCATTACGACGTCGCCACCAGCGGCCCTGTGCAAAAGGCCATCGCCGCGCTCGCTCATCTGGCCTCGCAGATCGGCGATCCAGCCGTGCGCCATCGCGGCACCATCGGCGGCTCGATCGCCAACAACGATCCGGCGGCGGACTATCCGGCGGCGGTGCTCGCCCTCGGCGCCACCGTGAAGACCAACAAGCGCTCGATCTCGGCTGACGAGTTCTTCAAGGGCCTGTTCTCGACCGCGCTGGCGGACGGCGAGATCATCACCCAGGTATCGTTCCCGGTTCCGGCCAAGGCAGGGTATTCCAAGTTCCCGCATCCGGCGTCGCGCTTTGCGCTGACCGGCGTGTTCGTGGTCAAGACCAAGGCCGGTGACGTCCGCGTCGCCGCGACCGGCGCCTCGCAGAGCGGCGTGATGCGGGTACCGGCGATCGAAACGGCGCTGAAAGCCAACTGGTCGGCGGGTGCGCTCGACGGCGTCAAGATTTCCGCAGACGGGTTGATGAGCGATATTCATGGCTCGTCGGACTATCGCGCCAATCTGATCAAGGTAATGGCGCAACGCGCGGTTACCGCCGCCGGCTGATAGCGTCTAAACACAAGGCTCATGCAAGCGGCGCGCAGCGATGCGCGCCGCTCTGCATTTGGTCGTATTCTGCTCAAATGACGCTTGCCACGCTGCCCACAAGGCGAGACAATTTAGCTAATCAACTAATTAAACGAAATAATCTTGCGCGTATTCTGATCGCAAAACCGGTACCCACTTTTGCGGAATGCGCGGCTCCCGGGAGGAACCATGAAGTTCGGCATTTTCTACGAGCACCAGCTGCCTCGGCCGTGGAAAGAGGGCGACGAACACCGGCTGTTTCAGGAGGCGCTCGACCAGGTCGAACTCGCCGACAGGCTCGGCATCGACTACGCTTGGGAAGTCGAGCACCACTTCCTCGAGGAATATTCGCACTCCTCCGCGCCGGAAATCTTCCTCGCGGCCTGCTCGCAGCGCACCAAGCGAATCCGCCTCGGCCACGGCATCTGCTTGATGCCGCCGAAATACAACCACCCGGCGCGGGTCGCCGAGCGCATCGCGACGCTGGATCTCGTCTCCAACGGGAGGGTCGAATTCGGCACCGGCGAAAGCGCCTCCCTGATGGAGCTCGGCGGCTTCAATGTCGGCTTCGATCCGGTCGAGAAGCGCCGGATGTGGAAAGAGGGCGTCGAGCAATGCACCAACATGATGGCGATGGACCCCTATCCGGGCTTCAAGGGCGAGTTCTTCGAGATGCCCTGCCGCAACGTGGTGCCGAAACCGCTGCAGAAGCCGCATCCGCCGCTGTGGGTCGCCTGCTCCAACCGCGAGACCATCAAGATGGCAGCGCGCTGCGGCATCGGCGCGCTGACCTTTGCCTTCGTCGATCCGCGCGAGGCAAGGCAATGGGTCGATGACTACTACCGCATCTTCAAGGAGGAGTGCGTGCCGATCGGTCACGCGGTCAATCCCAATGTCGCGATGGTGACCGGCTTCTCGGTACATCCGGACGAGATGGAATCGCGCCGCCGCGGCGAGGACGGCCTGCGGTTTTTCCGCTACGGCCTTGCACATCACTACATCTTCGGCGAACACAGACCTGGCCGCACTGACATCTGGGCCAATTTCGAAAAGGCGCGGCATGCGCTGCCGCCGGCCGGCGCCGATCACGGCATCGGTACGCCGGACCAGCTGCGAACCCATCTGCGGCACTTCGAGGAATCAGGCGTCGACCAGACCGTGTTCATCCAGCAGGGCGGCCGCAACCAGCACAAGCATATCTGCGAGGCGCTCGAGCTGTTCGCCAGGGACGTGATGCCGGAATTCCGTCAGCGCGAGATCGAACGCGAGAAGCAGAAGCAGAAAGAGCTCGCGCCCTATATCGAGAAGGCGATGGCGCGCAAACAGGCGATGAAGCCGATGCGCGACGAAGATATTCCGGTTTATGTCGCGCTCGGCCGCAAGATCGCCGAAGAAGGCACCGGCACCGAGCGCCAGAAGCAGAACGCCAAGCTGTGGGCCGATGCCGCCAAGGTGACCCTCAACGATCCTGCCCGCCACGGCAGCAAGACCTCCTCAACGTCATAGTTCCTCCTACTTCATCAACGGAAAAAACAACGTGCTCGATAAATCAGCCGCAAAATCCTCCACCCGCACCTCCGGCCCGCTGGCAGGATTCCGCATCGTCGAATTCGCCGGCATCGGCCCCGGGCCCTTTGCCTGCATGATGTTGGCGGACATGGGCGCGGAGGTGGTCACGCTCGATCGCGTCGGCGCCAAGAAGAACATGAAGTCGGTCGCGGGCCGCGGACGAAAGGTGGTCGAGCTCGACCTCAAGGATAAGGCCGCGGTGGCGCAGGTGCTCGACCTCCTGGCCAATGCCGATGCGCTGATCGAAGGCTTTCGTCCGGGCGTGATGGAGCGGCTGGGACTGGGACCGGACGTGGTGCAGGCGCGCAATCCGCGCCTGGTCTATGGCCGCATGACCGGCTGGGGCCAGGAAGGCCCGCTGGCGCAGGCCGCCGGCCATGACATCAACTACATTTCGGTCACCGGCGCGCTGGCCGCGATCGGCCCGAAGGCAAAGCCGGTGCCGCCGCTCAATCTGGTCGGCGACTTCGGCGGCGGTGCGCTCTACCTCGTGGTCGGCGTGCTCGCCGCACTGCTGGAAGCCTCGAAGTCGGGCAAGGGACAGGTGGTGGACGCCGCAATGTGCGACGGCGCCGCGTCGCTGATGTCGATGTTCTTCGACATGACCGCAATCGGCCGCTGGAGCGAAGGGCGCGAAAGCAATTTCCTCGACGGCGGCGCGCATTTCTACGGCGTCTATGAATGCGCCTGCGGCAATTTCATCTCGATCGGCTCAATCGAGCCGCAATTCTACGCGCTGCTGCGCCAGCACGCGGGCCTCGCCGACGCCGACTTCGACGCCCAGATGGACCGCAAGGCCTGGCCCGCGCTGAAGGAAAAGCTCACCAGGGTGTTCAAGAGCAAGACGCGCGAGGAGTGGTGCAAACTCATGGAAGGCACCGACATCTGCTTCGCGCCGATCCTGACCATGGCGGAAGCCCCGAAACATCCGCACATGGCGGCGCGCAAGATCTTCGTCGAGCGCCACGGCGTCACCCAGCCCGCGCCCGCGCCGCGCTTTTCGCGTACGCCATCGGCGATCCGCGAGCCGGAAACGGCGGACATCGCGAGCCTTGCGAGCGAGTGGAAGGCGGCGAGATAGGTGTCTACGGCGCCATTGCGCAACCACCGCTGTCATCGCCCGGCTCGACCGGGCGACCCAGTATTCCAGAGACGTTTGAGAGGAACGAGAAGCCGCGGCATACTGG
>JBAQER010000744.1:0-3706 GCA_049286845.1 Bradyrhizobium sp. | reverse complement strand
GGGGCGGGCCTCCGGGGGCGGACGCGGTCCGCCTTGATAGCCGAAAAGGGCGCCGCGTTCCAACCGCCGCATGCTTACCCCGGGCCGTCGGCTGGTGTAGGCTGATGCCCGCAATCGCGTACCCCCGCAGGACAGCCCAAATGCCTCAATTCAACGACACCGAACTGACCGCCGCCGTGATCAGGAGTTTTGAGGACACACCAAATCCGCGCGCCAAATTCCTGCTGCAGGAGCTGGTGAAATCGCTGCACGAATATGTGCGCAAGACCGATCTCACTTTCGAGGAGTGGGACTATGCGATCGATTTTCTGACCCGCACCGGCCAGAAATGCACCCCGATCCGGCAGGAGTTCATCCTGCTGTCGGACGTGCTCGGGGTTTCCATGCTGGTCGATGCCGTCAATCATCGCGAACGCGACGGCGCCACCGAGACCACCGTGCTCGGCCCGTTCTATGTCGGCGAACACAAGGAGACGCCGCACGGTACCGACATCTCCGCCGCCCTGGAAGGAGAGCGGATGTTCGTGCAGAGCCGCGTCACCGACCTCAAGGGCAAGCCGCTGGCGGGCGTCCCGGTCGACGTCTGGCATGCCGACGATGACGGCTTCTACGATTCGCAAAAGCCCACCTATGCGACGCAGGGCCCGTCATCGCGGGCGCGGTTCATCACCGACGCCGACGGCCGGTTCTTCTTTCGCACCATACTGCCGTGCAGCTATCCGATCCCGACCGACGGCCCGGCCGGGGAAATGATCCTGCAGGTCGGCCGCCACGCGATGCGGCCGGCCCATGTGCATTTCCTGGTCAATGCGCCCGGCTACGAGCCGCTGATCACCCACGTCTTCATCGAAGGCGACAAATATCTGGATTCCGACGTGGTGTTCGGGGTCAAGGACGAGCTCATCGCTCACATCGAAAAGCGGACCGATCCGCTGATGCCGGACGGCAAGCCGGCGCCCGCGCCCTGGCATCTGATGACCTATGAATTTCGCATCAAGCCGGGCCAGGGAATGGCGCCGAAGCCGTTGATGGCGGCGAGGACGCCTGAAGAACACCTGCTGAGGCGTCTGCTTATTTCTTGTGCGCCGCACAAGAAATAAGCCGCGCGCAAATTCCAGATGCAATATCGGGCATGCATATAAATTATGCAATTGCTGTAACTATATAAAAAACATACGATTTTTGTGATCTGGCGGCTTGGCACGAAGCTTGAATAGTTTGTGCCGACGCCATTGAAGCCGTCCCTCGAGACCAATCATCCGAATTGTGACACCGCCGGACTGGGGCTTCCCCAGGGCGTGCCTCTATGCGCTCAGCGCGGTGACACCGGACGGACGGCCATACACACAAAGGACGCCTGCACCCATGACGAAGCGCATTGACCAGACATCCCGCAACGGCCTCAGCCGCCGCCAGATCCTCAAGGCCACCGCCGGAACGGCAGCGCTGTTCGCCGCCGCCAGGCTGAATTTCCCCGCCGGCGCATTTGCGCAGGGCGCGGGTCCGGAAGTAAAGGGCGCCAAGCTCGGCTTCATCGCGCTCAGCGACGCCGGTCCGCTGTTCGTCGCCAAGGACAAGGGCTTCTTCGCCAAGCACGGCATGCCGGATGTCGACGTGCAGAAGCAGGCGTCATGGGGCACCACGCGCGACAACCTCGTGCTCGGCTCGGAAGGCAACGGCATCGACGGCGCGCATATCCTCACCCCGATGCCGTATCTGATCTCGTCCGGCAAGGTGACGCAGAACAACGTGCCGACGCCGATGTACATCCTGGCGCGGCTCAATCTCGACGCGCAGTGCATCTCGGTCGCCAAGGAATATGCCGACCTCAAGGTTGGGATCGACGTCAAGTCGTTCAAGGAAGCGCTGGAGAAGAAGAAAGCCGCCGGCAAGTCGATCAAGGCCGCAATGACATTTCCCGGCGGCACCCACGATCTGTGGCTGCGCTACTGGCTCGCCGCCGGCGGCATCGATCCCGACAAGGACATCGAAACCATTACCGTCCCGCCGCCGCAGATGGTCGCCAACATGAAGGTCGGCACCATGGACTGCTTCTGCGTCGGCGAACCTTGGCCCGGCCAGCTCGTGCATCAGGGCATCGGCTACACCGCGGTCAACACCGGCGAAATCTGGAGCAAGCACCCGGAGAAATCCTTCGCCATGCGCGCCGCCTGGGTCGACAAGAATCCGAAGGCCGCGCAGGCCATCACCATGGCGGTGCAGGAAGCCCAGCAGTGGGCCGACAAGGCTGAGAACAAGGAAGAGCTCGCCACCATCATGGGCAAGCGGCAGTGGATCAACTGCTCGGTCGACGACATTCTCGATCGCGCCAAGGGCAAGTTCGACTACGGCACCGGCAAGGTGGTCGAGAACAGCCCGCACATCATGAAGTACTGGAGCGACCACGCCTCCTATCCGTTCCAGAGCCACGACCTCTGGTTCATGACCGAGGACATCCGCTGGGGCAAATTCGAGCCCGGGTTCGATTCCAAGGCGCTGATCGCCAAGGTCAACCGCGAGGATATCTGGCGCGACGCCGCCAAGGCGCTCGGCGTTGCCGCATCCGATATTCCGGCCTCGAAATCGCGCGGCAAGGAAACCTTTTTCGACGGCAAGGTGTTCGATCCGGAAAATCCGGCGGCCTACCTGAAGTCGCTGTCCATCAAGCGTGCTGACGTCTGATCCACACCGGGCCGCACGCCTGCGTGCGGCCCGCCCGTCGAACACGGAGACACACTCCCGATGAATATGCATGCCATGAAAACCGAACCCGATGCCGTGGCAATTCCGGTTACCGCGGCGCCGGTCACCGCGGCGCCGGTCGTCGCGATGACGCCGAAGCAGCCGCCGCGCGCCGAGAAATACATCAAGATGGCGAAGGAGACCGCGGTGCGCGTGGTGCCGCCGCTGATCGTGCTGGCGCTCGGAATGCTGTTCTGGGAACTGGTCTGCCGGCGTGCCGGCTCGACCCTGCCGCCGCCGTCGCGGGTGTTCAAGGAAACCAAGGAGCTGATCTTCGATCCGTTCTTCGATCGCGGCGGCATCGACAAGGGACTGTTCTGGCATCTCTCCGCCAGCCTTCAGCGCGTCGCGCTCGGCTATTCGCTGGCGGCGGTCGCCGGCATCGCGCTCGGCACACTGGTCGGACAATCGGTCTGGGCGATGCGCGGGCTCGACCCGCTCTTCCAGGTGCTTCGCACCATCCCGCCGCTGGCCTGGCTGCCGCTGTCGCTGGCGGCATTCCGCGACGGCCAGCCCTCGGCGATCTTCGTGATCTTCATCACCTCGATCTGGCCGATCATCATCAACACCGCGGTCGGCATCCGCAACATTCCGCAGGACTACCGCAACGTCGCCGCAGTGGTGCAGCTCAATCCGCTGGAATTCTTCTGGAAGATCATGATCCCGGCGGCTGCGCCCTACATCTTCACCGGCCTGCGCATCGGCATCGGCCTGTCCTGGCTCGCCATCGTGGCGGCAGAAATGCTGATCGGCGGCGTCGGTATCGGCTTCTTCATCTGGGATGCCTGGAATTCTTCGCACATCAGCGAAATCATCCTGGCCCTCGTCTATGTCGGCGTGATCGGCTTCGTGCTCGATCGCATCGTGGCCGGCATCTCCACCGCCGTCACCCACGGCACCGCCGCCAACTAAGAGCGATCGCGACATGACGTCCTATCTCAAGCTCGATCACATCGATAAGACC
>JBAQER010000743.1:0-1624 GCA_049286845.1 Bradyrhizobium sp. | reverse complement strand
GGACGCCATCGCGCTCAGCTATACCTCGGGCACCACGGGCAATCCCAAGGGCGTCGTCACCCATCACCGCGGCGCCTATCTCAACGCCGTCAGCAACATCCTCGCAGGTCAACTCGGCCAGCATCCGGTCTATCTCTGGACCCTGCCGATGTTCCACTGCAACGGCTGGTGTTTTCCCTGGACCGTGGCGGCGGCCGCCGGCGTCAACGTCTGCCTGCGCAAGGTCGATCCCTCGAAGATTTTCGAGCTGATCCCGAAGCACGGCGTCAGCCACATGTGCGGCGCGCCGATCGTGTACAACACCCTGATCAACGCGCCGGATGCGCCGAAGGGCGGCAAGGCGCGTCCCGTGGTCGGACTGATCGCGGGCGCAGCGCCCCCGGTCGCGGTGCTGGAAGGTGCCGAAAGCATCGGCGTCAAGCTGACCCATGTCTATGGCCTGACCGAAGTTTACGGCCCTGCATCGGTCTGCGCGGAGCAGCCGGGCTGGGACGATCTGCCCGCCGATCAGCGCGCGCAGTTGAAGCGGCGGCAGGGCGTGCCCTACCCGCTGCAGGAAGCCGTCACCGTGCTCGATCCCGAAAGCATGCAGCCCGTGCCGCGCGATGGCGAGACCATCGGCGAAGTGATGTTCCGCGGCAACATCGTGATGAAGGGCTATCTGAAGAACGAGAAGGCCACCCAGGAAGCTTTCGCCGGCGGCTGGTTCCACACCGGCGACCTCGGCGTGCTCGACGAGCACGGCTATGTCATCATCAAGGATCGCTCCAAGGACATCATCATCTCCGGCGGCGAAAATATCTCTTCCGTCGAGGTCGAGGACATTCTCTACAAGCACCCCGCCGTGCTGTTCGCCGCCGTGGTGGCGAAGCCGGATTCAAAATGGGGCGAAGTACCCTGCGCGTTCGTCGAACTGAAAGAGAACGCGCGTGCGACCGAAGCCGAGATCATCGCGTTCTGTCGCAGTCACATGTCCGGCTTCAAGACGCCGAAGGCCGTGGTGTTCGGGCCGATACCCAAGACCTCCACCGGCAAGATCCAGAAGTTCATGCTGCGCAACCAGGTGGACTCGGCGAAGGCAATATCGGCGTGACGGGGTGATTGCGCACCGGTGAACCTCGAGATCCCGGGTTCGATGCTTCACATTGTCCCGGGACGACAGGCTACAGCCGGCTGATTGTCAGCAAGCTGGCTCAAGCCGCGATGGTGTGCAGCCTGTGATCGCCGAGCACATGCGCCATGAAGCCGAGGCTCTGGAAAATCCTGGCGAAGACCTCGTCGCGAATGCTCAGGCCCCCGGTATAGGCGCCGAACGCCGGCATCGGTGCCGGGCAGCCGGCGCCTCGGCGACGGTCCGGGCGTCACCGATCCGGCGGCGGGCCCGGTCGCAATTGAATCAACCGTCGGCTCGCGACAGGCCTGACGCGGGAGCTGCAGGATTTTCCTCCCCTTGCCTTGACGGTCCCGAGCAAAACCTGTCCCTTCTACCGGGCTGATTTCAGCAGGCCGTTTTCGGTACGGCCAGGATCGACAGGCCCTTTCCGGAAAGGCGACCGTTGCCGGAAGTGGTACGTCTATTGCTTCCGGGCAATATGCGTGTGAGGGGGAAAGACACACTATGATC
>JBAQER010000742.1:0-2535 GCA_049286845.1 Bradyrhizobium sp. | reverse complement strand
CCTCGCGCGCCACACTGAGTTGGTCGATGTCGGAGATGCGGACCAGGATGATCGGCAGATCGCCAGATATGCCCATGCCCCACAAGCCCGGCTGCCCACCACTCCCGCTTTCGATGGTTTCCGACGGTGCGCGCAGCACGGGCGCCGCGTAGACGAGGTGACCCGCCAGACGCTGGTATTGCCCGGCCTCGCCGCGCGTAATGCCGAGGTGGTGCAATTGCACTTGGGCTTGCGTCCAGGCGAGCGCGGCGGCGCGCTCGAAGGCGCCGACATCGTGGTGCTTGTCGGCAAGATCGAGGATCTCCTGGCGTGAGGAGGCGACCATCGTCCAGAAGTCGATCCGTGCCGTCGCGCCCGGCGCGATCCGCACCCGGCGGCGCAGGGCAAATATTGGATCGAGCACTGAACCGGTCGAACTGGAGAGAGGCCGGCCGCCCATCACTGCGCCCGGCTCGCGAATACTGCGTTCGCGACCAAGGAACCGCGCGCGATCGGTTTCGAACTCGCGCTTGCCCGCCGCCACACCGTCGACAACCGCCAGGTGCGCGGCCCAAACCTCCGGCTCCGTGGGCGACCGCCGCCGCCTGGTCGCCAATATGGCGCCGAGGCCGGCGAGATGCTCGGTCTCGGTGAACAGTTTCGAGAACGCGGGGTGTGTCAGGTCCGCGGCCTGCGACGCCAGAGCCAGTTCGACATAGGAAGTCACCTCAATCTCGCACAGTTGGTCGCCGAGGTTGGAGATGGTCACGCGGCGCACTTCCGCATCGTCTTCGGCGGAAACCAGCACCTCCATGTTGGTCGTCAGCGCCCCGTCCCGACGCGTGAACTCGGCGCGATCCTCGTTGAAGGTGACCTCGCATGCCTCAGGCTCAGTATCAGTCGGTTGGTAGGTCGCCGACCAAACCTTGCCGCTCGCGATCTCCCTCAAGAAGATGTACGAACCCCAAGCGTCGCAGGTGGCGTCCTCTCGCCAGCGGGTCACAGCCAAGTCGCGCCAGGTGCTGTAGCCGGACCCGGCCGCCGTAAGCATCACGGAGTAGCGGCCGTTCGACAGCAGCTGTGTGGCCGGCGTAGCACTGTATGGGCTGGCCTTTCGCCAAGTGCCGGGTGCTTCGATCTCGCGGATCCTGGCCGCCGACATCGCATCCGAGACCAACGGTGGAATCGCCGTGACCCCGCGTGGCACGCGCTCCTGCAGAAGCAACTCTGTCGCCTGAACGATCGGCTCAGCATGGAAGCGATTTCGCATCACGCCGTCCAGCAGGGCATCGGCGATCGCGGTGATCGTCATGCCTTGGTGGTGGGCCATGAAAGCGCGCACAATGGCAACACGATCTCCGTCCGGGACCCGGGCTCGCGTGAAGTCCAGCGCCTCGAAGAAGCCGTAACGGCCGCGAGCGCCGACGGCCTCGAGGCGCTCGAAGTTCTGCGCGGCGGCCTGAGGGTCGATCATGCTCGCCAAGGCGGTGGCGTAGGGAGCGACCACGACATTATCCGCCAGCCCGCGCTTCAGGCCGAGACCTGGAATGCCGAAGTTGGAGTATTGATAAGTGAACTCCAGATCTTGCGCGTTGTAAGCGGACTCCGAGACGCCCCACGGCGTCCGCATCGTCGCTCCATACTCGATCTGGCGGCGGACAATCAGCCGATTGGTTTCCTCGATCAAGCTCTCGGCCGGCGCCTTCATGACGATGGAAGGCATCAGGTACTCGAACATCGAGCCCGACCATGAGATCAGTGCTGCGCCATTTGCTACCGCAGTCACCGCACGGCCCAGCCGGAACCAATGCCGCGCCGGTGCATCCCTCTTGGCGATGGCCAAGAAGCTTGCCAGCCTCGCCTCCGAGGCGAGAAGGTCATAACAGCGCGGATCGAGCTCGCCCTCAGGCACCCTATATCCGATTGAGAGCAGCAGCCGGTCGGGGTCGAGCAGAAAGTCGAACTCCATCGACAGCGCTATCGACCGCGCGGCTTCCTCCAGCGACTTCAGCCGCGCCTCCAGCGAGGCTGCGCTCGCGCAAAGATCGCGCCGGTGACTTGCTATGCAGGCGCCTACTGCATCCGCCCAGAACCGCAGGTCCATGCCCGCCTGGTCGCTTTCCTCAAGAACGGTCTGATGGACGGCGTCAGCCAGGATCGTGGCCTGTTCGGAAAGCACCGCGAGCCGCTGTTCGATATCAATGGCGGGGGAACTCGCCTGAAGTAAGTTAGACGCCAGCCGCCCAATCTCGTCATCGAGCCGCCGCCATGGCACCGCTTGGGACTTGCGCATGCCGCGAAACCGGTGAGCCTCGTCCCGGACGAGGTCGAGAACATCCGCCACGCCTTGGATGCGCTGCTGCTCCGCCAAGCCCGAGGTACTCCACTCATGGCATGCGTTGGCGAGCGCGATCAGGTGTCCGGCAAGATTTCCGCTGTCGACCGAGGACACATAGCGCGGATCGAGCGGGCGCAGGTCACGTGTATCGTACCAATTGAAGAAGTGGCCCCGGTGCTTCGTCAGACGATCCATGGTCGCGAGCGTCGCCTCGAGCC
>JBAQER010000741.1:0-2864 GCA_049286845.1 Bradyrhizobium sp. | reverse complement strand
TCCGAGGCCAGGAACAGGGCCGCGTTGGCGACGTCCCAGCCGGTGCCCATCTTCCTGCGCAACGGTACTTTCGCATCGCGCTCGGCCTCGACCTCAGGGCGGCTTTTCTTGAACTCGCGGGCGCGGGAATCGACCGCCATCGGCGTGTTCATCAATCCGGGCAGGATGACGTTGGCGCGGATGCCATACTGGGCATTCTGGTAGGCGAGCTGTTCGGTGAAGGAGATCATCGCTGATTTGGTCGCCTTGTAGGCGACATAGGGATAGGTGGTGATGGCGGCCATCGAGGAAATGTTGATGATGGCGCCGCTCATCTGCTGGCGCATGATCGGGATCACGTGCTTGGCCGCGAAGATGCAGCTCTTGAGGTTGATGGCCACGCAGCGGTCGAGCGCCTCCTCGGTGATATCGAGCAGTTCGGCGTCGCCGCCGGCGATGCTGACTCCCACATTGTTGTGCAGGATATCGATGCGGCCCCAGCGGGCGACCGCATCCGATACCATGGCCTTGAGCTCGGCATTCCTGGTGACATCGGCCTTGAAAGCTGCCGCCGTGCCTCCGTTGGCGCCGATCATGTCGACCGTCTCTCAAGATTGTGATCCACACACAGCACGCGAGCGCCTTCGCGCGCGAAGGTGAGGGCGGTGGCGCGGCCGTTGCCGATGCCTTCGCCGGGGCTCTGGCCGGCACCGACGACGATGGCAATGCGATCTTTCAGGCGCATGTCAGTTCACTCCCGGAATCGGGTACTGTTGCAGTACCTCTTTGTAAGTGGGTTCATTGTCGATCCTCTTGGTGGCGAGCACGCGGACCACGGCGCAGTAGAAGGCGATCGTGAGCACCAGGTCGGTCATGTGCTCATCGCTGAGTGCTTTCTTGATCTCGGCGAAGGTGGCGTCGGACATCGCGAGTTCGCGCACCATCTCGCGGGCGCCTTTCAGGGTCGCTCTGGCGAGCGGCTCGAGGGTCGAGGATTTGCCCTCGGTCTCGGCGATCAGGCCAGCGATATCCTGGTCGGAAACGCCGAACTCCTTGCCGATCTTCACGTGGTGGGTGAATTCATATTCCGATTTCTCCATCCAGCCGACTTGAAGAATCGCGAGTTCGCGCAAGCGCGGGTCGAGTTTGCTGTTGAAGCGGATATAGCCGCCGACTCCGTTGAAGGCGCGCGCCATGTCGGGCGAATTGACCAGCAGCTTGTGCAGATTGGTGTTGCGCTTGAGCATGTCGCGATACTCGGGCGCGATCTGGTCGGCCTCGAGATAGGGCAGGCGAGCCATCTTGTTGTTCCCAGTCTTATGGCGTGACCGACATCGGCCCGGAGGGAGAAGAGGAATTTTGCTCCGCTTCCTGTCGTTGCACAATCGGGATTCGATAACGAGTTGGACGACGCCTGCTCTTGCACGTTGTCGAATGCCGGTTCGCAGGTTTCCAGCGCGCGCCCGCACAGCAACGATGCGTGTCAGTCAATTCCGTAACACGGAACAAAATTCCGCTTGCATCGGAAACCAACCAAGGTTTCATGTTCGGCAACAAGCAGCCGAACTGGACGCCATGCGCGCTGGTCATTTGGCAATGAGGAAGCGTGATGGGGGCGTTGTCGCATCTGCGAATTCTCGAGATCGGAAGTGCGGCGGCGGCGAGCAATTGCGACATCCTGATCGACGGACGCGACGTGGATGTGGCGGCGCTGGGCGAGTCCTTGCGCATCGTACTCGATCCCACCATGAAGGATCGCTGAGCTTCAACCGGAAACATCCATGCCCTTTCACAGACTACTGATCGCCAATCGCGGCGAAATCGCCATTCGCATCGCCCGTGCCGCAGGCGAAACCGGCCTTGCCACCGTCGCCATCTATCCATCGGATGACGCGCTGTCGCTGCACGTCCGGGCCGCCGACGAAGCCCACGAAATTCCGGGGCGGGGCGCGCGCGCCTATCTCGATGTCGAAGCGGTGATCGCGGCAGCGAAGGCGACGAATTGCGATGCTTTGCACCCCGGCTACGGTTTTCTCAGCGAGAATTCGTTGCTGGCGCGCCGTTGCGCAGAGCAGGGGATCGTTTTCGTCGGGCCGTCCCCCGAAGCGCTCGACCTGTTCGGCGACAAGATCGAAGCCAAGCGGCTCGCCAAGCGCTGTGGTCTGCCCGTGATCGAAGGCACCACCGGTCCGACCACGCTGGACGAAGCCAAGGCATTCTTCGCCTCGCTCGGGGCCGGTGGGGCGATCATGATCAAGGCGGTGGCCGGCGGCGGCGGCCGCGGCATGCGGTTCGTCGAGGACGCCGCGAGGCTGGAGGAGGCCTATGCGCGTTGCCAATCCGAGGCGAAGGCCGCCTTCGGAAATGCCAACGTCTATGTCGAGCGCCTGATCCGCAAGGCGCGCCACATCGAGGTGCAGATCATCGGCGATCATTACGGGACGATCAGCCATTTGTGGGAACGTGAATGCACGGTCCAGCGGCGTAACCAGAAGCTGATCGAGGTCGCACCCAGCCCCTCGCTGAGCGACGGCTTGCGCACCCGTATCATCGATGCCGCCACAGCGCTTGCAGCCGCGGCGCACTACGACAACCTCGGTACGTTCGAGTTCCTGGTCGATGGTGAGACAACCGTCGGTGATCCGGCGTTCGCCTTCATCGAGGCCAATCCGCGGCTCCAGGTCGAGCATACCGTGACCGAAGAGGTGCTGGGTGTCGATCTCGTGAAGTCGCAGCTCGCGGTCGCCGCCGGCGCTACCCTGGCCTCGCTCGGCCTGGCGCAATCGGCCGTTCCGGCGCCACGCGGCTTTGCCATGCAGCTTCGCATCAACATGGAAGTGATGGACGAGACGGGCGCGACCAGGCCGACCGGCGGCACGCTCGCG
>JBAQER010000740.1:0-4812 GCA_049286845.1 Bradyrhizobium sp. | reverse complement strand
CTGCGGTACTGCTCACTATTGGGGTCGTGAGCTGGCAACGCTCGGACATGATGTCCGGCTGATGCCGGCGGCCTATGTCAAGCCATACGGCAAGCCTGGCAAGAACGACGAGGTCGACGCAGAGGCGATCTGCGAGGCGGTCAACAAGCCAACAATGGCTAAGGCTGCTGAGCAGCAGTCGATTCTGATGCTGCACCGGACCCGCGATCTGTTCGCGCGTCAGCACACCATGCTGGTCAACTCGTTGCGGGGTCAGCTCGCCGAATTTGGCTTGATCGCGCCACAAGGTATTTGGCGCATCCCCGAACTACATGCTCGACTGAAGCTGACCCTTGCTCAACAGGCGATGTATAGGAAAAGCAAGCAGGTCAGACCGGCTGCAGATAAGCTAGCACGTCATAAGATGCAGGGAGAGTGATGACGCGAACTATGCTGGAGGGATGTTGTCGTACATACGGCCGATGTCTGTCTGAAAATCGATACCGGTTGAGAGAACCACTCGACACATAAACGCCAAAGTTGCACTACGATATTGTTTCTCGGATCGATTTCGATAGCGCCGTGTCAGGTTATCGTTGATGGAAGCTTGAAAGAGCTTCGGCATAGGTAGTTAAACTGCGGGGGGCAAGCAGTGAAGGACGATGCCTGCAAATCGAAATATGCTTCCTTCCCCAGTATAGCACCGGCCGTCGACCTGCAACATCTTCGATACGCTGTGGCGGCAGCGGATCACGGCAGCTTTCGACGCGCGGCCGATATGCTGTTGCTTCGGCAATCCACACTCAGCCGCTGTATTCGGCAGCTCGAGCACTCGATTGGTACGATGGTCTTCGAGCGATCAAGTGCAGGCGTACGGGCCACACTGGCGGGCCGCGACTTTCTTCGAACCGCTCGATCAATCCTGGAACAAATGGATTCGCTGGTAAAAAGCACGCACCACGCTGGCCGTGGCGAGGCGGGACGACTGTCGGTTGGCTTCTATACATCTCTCTCGGCCGGGAATTTACGCGCAACGCTAGTAGACTACCAAAGGCGGTTCTTTCAGATGGACGTCTGCCTGAAAGAAAGTTCGCGGATGCGCCTGGTAACTGCCCTTCGCAACGGCGCGCTCGACATCGCAATCGTCACGGGAGAGTTCCCGTTGCTTGAAACTCAGGGCATGCCGCTCTGGAGCGAGCGCATTTTGTTGGCGTTGCTGAAAGAACATCCATTGGCTAGCAAAGACGTGGTATATTGGACCGACCTCCGCGACGAGACGGTTCTGCTCAGTCAGTATGATCCTGGCCGCGAACTTGAGGATCTCTTGATGTCAAAGCTCGTCTCGCCCGAAGACCGACCTAAAATTGCTCGTCATGATGTGAGCCGCGGCATTATCAAGAGTTTAATCGCCGCCGGCTTTGGCGTCAGTTTGGTAACCGAATCGGACATCGGCGTGAACTTTTCCGGTTTAGCCTATCGTGAACTCCGCGATGGAACTGGGCCGAGCCGCGTCGGCTTTTCAGCACATTGGAGATCGGATAATGACAACCCGGCACTTGCAAATTTCCTGAAGCTATTGGGGGAGCGCTATCCCCTACCGGTCGATCGCGCTTGAGTTGCCCGACGGATTTTTGCAAACACGCGATCCGTTGCCATAAACCGCGCCAACATGGGCGCAATCAGCTTTGTTGGTTCAACAATCTCCTGTCCGGTTTCGCGGGCAAGCACCTCGGCGTAAGCAAGGAGATCTCGATGCACCACTGCCGGAAGTTCGATCGTCAACTTGACCGGTTTATCGTCCGCGATGGCGTCGAGCTTGAGTTTTGCCATTGTTGTCTCCCTAACCTTTATACAGCTCAAGCACGAGGTCACGGTTGACGATCACGCGGACCGGAAAGCCCGGCCGGATCGTCAACGTCGGCTGGATGTTGAGATTGCGCTGAACGACCTTCTGGCCGGTCTGGTTCAAGCTGTCGCTTGAGCCGCGACGAAGCGCCCGGATGATGTCGCCATTGTTGCCGGCATCGGAGCCGGTTCCCGACTCGCTGCCAACTCCCAACAGCGTTGACAGAAGCGCGGCTTTGAACAGAGCACCCATGTGATTGTCGACCCCATCCTCGAGACCGGCATAGCCGGCGGTGTCGGCACCGGGCTGACGTTCCAGTATAATCGATGGGCCATTCGGCATGATCAGGCGGGTCCATACCAGCAGCACGCGGGACTGACCGAACGCAACCTGACTATCGTAGACCCCTATCAGACGCGCTCCTAGCGGGATCAGGAGAAAGCGGCCAGTTGGTGAGTCGTAGACATTTTCGGTCACCTGGGCGGTAATCTGTCCCGGCAGGTCCGAGCGAATGCCGGTAATGAGCGATGCCGGAATGACGCTGCCGGCCTGCACCACATAGGGTGACGCCGGCGCAGCAATCCGGTCCGGGCTTGTCGTCCGACGATCGACAGACGCGTTGACGAAGGCAAGTTTACGGTCCTGGCCATTCTGCGCGAAGGTCTCATCAGCGGTGGATTGAGCCGGTTGACCGGGCTGGCTGGACGTGGCGGCGGCCTCGGTGGAGACGGATTGGGCTGATGGCAACGCCAACTCACGGTTGCCGGTGGACGCAAACAGTTTGCTCAAGCGCGCCGCTTCGATCTCCTGACCGATGCGTTGTTGCTCCGCGTCGATGGCAGGCACTGTCGCCGAAGGCGCGTTTTGCGCGTTCAAGATCGGACGGCCGAGATCGCCCGGCAGCGCCGGTCCAAGCGGTGGGGCCTGGCGGGGTACACCGGCATAGTCCTTAGGGAGACCGGC
This sequence comes from Bradyrhizobium sp., assembly GCA_049286845.1. Taxonomy (GTDB): domain Bacteria; phylum Pseudomonadota; class Alphaproteobacteria; order Rhizobiales; family Xanthobacteraceae; genus Bradyrhizobium. Next base: position 2,024 of record JBAQER010000740.1, on the reverse strand, counting down.
AAGACCGTCGGCGATATTGTGACGGTCGGTCACGTAGAGTTCGGCTGATGCTGTCGAGCGTGGCCGGTTGTTCTGCAGGGCCCATATCACGGCACCGAAGATCGCAAGCGATCCGATCGCCGCACCTCCGGCCAGGAATTTTCGGGAGAGCCTCGTGACAACAGGGCGCTCGGCGCGCAGCCGCATCGAGGCCACCCGGTCCGGTTCAGTATTATGTGCCGGTCGAAGATCAGGTCCCGGCTCCGTTCTCACCGCGCCCTCCCGTCCGTGCGGCTGATGCGAACGGTCTGCTGACGTTCACCTCCCATCCGCAGTTCTGCCGCAGCAAACAGGCGATCGACGATGTAATAGTTCTGCCGCACGCGATAATTGACGAGTTGACCGTCGCCTTCGGGACCGATGACGAACAGCGGCGGCGCCTCGCCTTGGGCGATGCCGCTGGGCATCTCGATATAGACTCTTGAGCCGTCATCGAATGCGGAGACCGGGCGCCAGGGCGGATTGTCACCCTCGATCGCGTAGCGGAAGCGCAATCGTGAGATATCGACGCCGGTCATGATCGGCATCGCGGCCTCAGCGCTTGCATTCTGGCGGCGCAACGCAATGAGCTGATCTTGCGGATATTGCCAGGATACCGAGGCCATGTAGGTCTTTTCAGCGGAGCGCAGTTCCAGAAGATAGGTGCGACGATCGGTATTGACGACGAGGTTGGAGACGAGATCGGGCCGCGTGGGTTTGACCAAGATATGGATGCGTTTGGTGGGCCCAGCTCCGCTTTCGGTATCGCCGATGATCCATCGCACGGTGTCACCGGCGGCGACCGGTCCGGAGCCAACGAGCTGTTCGCCCTCCTGCAGGGCAACATCTGTCACCTGCCCCGGTGCGGCATAAACCTGATAGAGGGCGCCCGGCGAGAACGGATAGACTTGCACGGCGTTGATGTAGCCATTGCGGGTCGGCTGGATGCGTGCCGCGGCATTGGCCTTTTCAACACGTGTGCGGGGATCGCCGGACTCCGGCTTCGTACGCGCGCCAGGTAGCGGCTTGAGCTGACCGGGAAGCGGCAACAATTTTGGCACCTCGACCACCTCAACCGGCTTCCGCGGTTCGGCGAGTTGCACGGCTGGCTCTGCGTCGTCGTAGGTGATTTCCGGAGGCGGCTTTAGCGGAATAGCGCAGCCGGCAAGGGTGGACGCAGAAAGAAGCAGCATCGGCAATGCGGCTCTACCGATATAAGATGCTCTCATTGCCCCAACTCCTTCGACCAGTTAATGGCGTTGATGTAGACCCCGAGAGGATTCTTGCGCAGGCGATCGGCATCGCGAGGGGTGTCGATCACGACGGTAAGGATCGCGGTCCAGCGCTCGGTCGCGCCAAGGCTGCCGTTCTCGTAAACCCGCTGGATCCAGGCGACGCGAAAGGAGTTCGGCGACGCGCGGATGACGCTCGAGACCTCGACGGAGAATTGAAGCTTGCCGAGATTGGCGAAGGGATCGTTGGTGCGCGCGTAGTCGTTGAGCGCGGCGGCACCCCGATCGGTGGTGAAATCATAGGCCCGCAGCCAGTTTTGGCGCAGCACGATGCCGTCGGCGGGCAGTCCCCGTACGTCTTCGATGAAGCGCGCGAGGTGGAAAGCAATCTGCGGATCGGTCGGCCGATAGCTGCGATCGGCTGGGGCCACAGCTTGCGCTTGACCGAGGCGATCGACCTGTACCACCCATGGCGTGACCGTGCCGCGCAGGGATTGCCAAACAAGACCTGACGCGAGACCGCTGGATAACAGCAGACAGCCAAAGGCCATCAGCCGCCAATTGCTGGCTTGCACCCGGGCAGATCCGATGCGCTCGTCCCAGACTTGTGCCGCCTTCTGATAGGGGGTTACGGGCGCGGGTGTCCGGCCGTAGCGCACGGAGGATCGTTTGAACATCAGCGTTCCCCTTGGGAGAGATCGACGGAAACGCCACCACCACCATGGTCGGCGGAGCGGACCGATTGGCTAGCGGCAGACGCGCCATGGCTTACGG
>JBAQER010000739.1:0-7874 GCA_049286845.1 Bradyrhizobium sp. | reverse complement strand
GAAATGGAGACGACCGCTTCGTTTTTTTGTCCGTAGCGGATTCCAACGCGGTCCAGTTCGACACCATCTCCGATTTCATATCAGGATCTGACAGGATCGACTTAACGGCGCTCGGTGGACTTGCCTTCGCTGTCCTGGCATTGACCTCCACGAGCACTTCCGTACCAGCGCACACCATCGCCTGGTTCTATGACAGTACGACCAATCAAACCATCGTGTACGTCAATCCGACAGATCAAATCCTGAGCATCGGCAGCTCCGCTCTGCTGGAAATCCATTTGCAGGGGATCGTTACCGTTGAATCGTCGGATTTTGTCTTCGTGGCGCCGACGGCGTCGGCCGAGGTAACCGGCGAGCCGATCAATCTTGAGTTGGCCGTAACGGCAGAAAACGACGAGGCTGCCGTCACGATGACCAGCGCCGACATTCCGTCCGACTGGACCGTCAGTGACGCCGCGCTCCTTGCCGATCAGAGCTTGACGTTGCAAACAACCGACGTGAGCTACGGCTTCGATGCCGAGCAAGACCCGATTGGTTCGATCGACTACGCCAGGTCTACCAGCTTCGGCGAAGTCCGGGCACAGGCGACCGAAGATACCAACGGTAACGCCGGCATCACTCCGGCAAATGGACGATCAATCGCACCAGAGCGCGTTCACGTTACAGCGCCGACGGAGAATGACTTCGCGTTCGACCAGGCGCCGGTGCTCTACATCGCCGGTACGATGACGATCGACGACAGAGCTGAGTTGCACCTCAACGCGCATGGCATAGCGTCGGATGGCAATGGCTGGATCGCGCAATCGCACAGCAATTGGAACAGCCATTCTGGCACGAACTCCGTCGTCACGTCGAACAACGAAGATCATGCGAATTCCCAAGGCGACCATTTGAGCAACGCCGAATCGATCCCGGCAAACGTCCCCGCGATTCACGCCACCAACACTCATGTCCATACGATCGATCCCAACTCAAACGTCCTGCATAACTCGGCAGTCCTGGAAGCGTTGGAGAATCACGGGCTAGCGCTTGCGAGTTCAATCGCGAATTCGGCGGCCGCGTGGAGTGGCGACCGCAATGAGGCGACCTTGGGCGAAGCAAGAGAACACGGCGCAGCCGCCATGCATGGCGCCGGCGCGCCTGATTTCGAGGCACCCTCAACCGCCGATGTGGTGTTTGGCGCGAGGGCTGCCGGCACGCTCGGCCTTGGAGACTCCTTCCACTTCAATGACGAGATTTCCGGTTTGGACGGTTCAGACCTCATCGACCTCGCCGATGTGGATCTTGCCGCAGCGTCGATCAGCCATCGCGAAGATGCTGCAGGAACCCGCGGACACGATGCGACTTCAGACGGAGCACAAACGATTGGGGTGTCTCTGCTGGAGCCACACTCAGCTGACCATTTCAGTATCGTTCTGGGACAGGCGGCGAGCGCTGGCGTTACTCATGCGATGCACGATCTGATGGTGTGACCAGGTTACCCTGCGACTCATCTGCGGTTGGCCCGGAATCCCGCGCGCTCCGGACGGGCACGCTTCGACGCGGTCGCGTTTCCCGGCCCAAGTGACCCGCCAATTAGCGGCAAAGCGCACGTGCCGCAGCGATTGCGCCCTGCCCCAGCGAGATGCCGCCGTCGTTGGCGGGCAGAAGCCGGGGGCTCAGCACCCTCAGGCCACCTGCCTCAAGATTGGACGTTACGGCTTCGAGTAGCAGACGGTTCTGGAAGACTCCCCCGCCCAGGACGACGGTGTCGACGCCGCGATCGCCTGCAAGGCGCGCTGCCAGGGATGAGAGGGTAAGCGCAAGCCCCGCGTGAAACCGCGCGGCGATGCGCGACGTCTCGACGCCCCGCGCCAGATCGGCGAGCAGGTTGCGCCACATCGCCGTCCACGAAATCAGCTCGATTTGGCCATTAGCAATCTGGCCGACATACTCGTCGCCGGGTTCACGTTTTTCCGTCGCCGCCAGCGCCTCCAACCCGATCGCTGCCTGGCCTTCATAGGAGCAGGTCTCGGGCGCGATTCCGAGCACGGCCGCGACCGCGTCGAACAGCCGTCCTGCCGAGGAGGCCGGCGGCGCGTTCAGACCGCTGTCCATCATGGCGTGCAAAGTCGCGACGGGTTTTGCCGAGAGCTGCCGCGTGATGGCGAGATCGGGATATCGACTGCAAACATGGTCCCAACCGATGAACTGTGAGAGATGTGCAAAAGCATTGCGCCAAGGCTCGCGCATGGCGCGCACGCCACCGAGCAGCGGCACCGGCATGAAGCTCGCCAGGCGCTGGGCCGAGACGTAGTCGGCAAGCATGATCTCGCCGCCCCACAGCGTCCCGTTCTCGCCGAGCCCAAGGCCGTCGAGGACGATCGCCAGCACCGGTGGCGCATCGAGCGCGACGCGGTGCTCGGCGAGGCAACTCGCGATGTGGGCATGATGGTGGGGGATGCGGACCAGTAAATTGCCGTCCTGGCGGGCACATGCCTCGCCCCATTGCGTCGAGAGATAATCCGGGTGAGCATCCACGGCGACGAGCGCCGGCGAAAAGCAGTGCAACTCGCAATAATGCGCCAGCACCCTGCGATAGTCGGCGTGCGTGGCGGCGTCCTCGAGGTCGCCGATATGCTGGGAGACAATCGCGCGGCCCTCGCGAACAAGACAAATCGTCGATTTGAGTTCCGCACCCATCGCCATCACCGGCGGCGCATCGGCGAACCCATCGCCGAGCTGAATGGGTTCGGGCGCGTAGCCACGGGCGCGGCGCAGCAATCGGGATGCAGAAGACATCGACCGCACTACGGAATCGTCAAGACGGCTGACGATATCGCGGTCGTTCAGGAGCCAGAGATCGGCGATACCCGCGAGGCTCGCGAGTGCCTCGTCGTTGGCGATCACCTGCGGCTCGTCGCTGCGATTGCCGGAGGTGAGAACGATCGGCGCGCAGAGATCCGACATCAGCAAGTGATGCAGCGGCGTATAGGCGAGCATGAATCCGAGACTTGACTGGCCGGGCGCGATCGCCGGAGCGAGCCGGCCCACACGATCGTGTGCATCGAGGATGACAATCGGCGCCGCGGCACTCGCCAGCACGGCACGGTCGTGGTCCGCGATGCGGACATATTGCGAGACCATGTCGATGTCGCGCGCCATCAATGCGAAGGGCTTCGCATAGCGGCGCTTGCGGGCCCTCAGCCTCGCAACAACATCCTCATTGGTGGCATCGCAGGCCAGGTGAAAACCGCCGATGCCCTTGACGGCGACGATGCGCCCGTCGCGAATGGCGGCAGCCGTCGTCCGGATGGCATCGCCGGCCGATGGCAGTTCGTTGCCTTGCGCATCGGCAAGCCAGACGCGCGGACCGCAGTCGGGACAGGCATTCGGCTGGGCATGGAAGCGCCGGTCGTCCGGATTTTCGTACTCGGCCAGACAGGTCGGACACATGGCAAAGGCGGCCATCGACGTGGTGACGCGATCGTAGGGAATCGCGCGGATGATCGAAAGCCGCGGACCGCAGTGAGTACAATTGGTGAAAGGGTAACGATAGCGCCGGCCGGCGGGATCGAATACCTCCGCAAGGCAATCGGGACAGGTCGCCGCATCGGGAACGATGCCGGTGCGGACCGGGCCTGTGTTGCTCCCGACAATACGGAAATCGTTGCCTTCCGGGCCGCCCGGCAACGGCTGGCGCACGATATCGTCGATGCGCGCCAGCCGCGGCACATCCCGACGCAGCGAGCGCGAGAAGCCATCGAGCGCGTCCGGCGGGCCCCACGCGCGGATCAACACGCCCTCGCCGTCGTTCAGCACCTCGCCACGAAGTCCGAACGACGTCGCGAGCCGCCAGACCGCAGGGCGGAATCCGACACCCTGCACCAGACCGCGCACGCGATAGGAGGCACCCGCTTGCGTCGTCGACACTGGTCGGGCCCGCGCCATTCAATGCACCGTGCAGACCATACATGGATCGAACGAGCGCACGATATGCTGCACGGCGACCGGTTCGATCTCGCCCTCGCGCACCGGAGCGTCAACCAGAGCCTGTTCGCAGACGCCGGGAACTCCGTTTTCGTCGCGGGGCGAAAAATTCCAGGTCGTCGGCGCGACGATCTGGTAATTGGCGATGCGCCCGTCGCGCACTTCCATCCAGTGGCCGAGCGCGCCCCGCGCCGCTTCGACCAGCCCTTCGCATTCGCCGTCCGGCGGCATCGCGGCGTGGGCGCAGAATGGCTCGCGTGGACGGATCGCGCGCACCCACGCCTCCATCAGCGGCACGATGCGGGCGATCTCCAGCATGCGGGCAATGATGCGGGTGCGGGCATTGCCGCCGCCCTTGGCGACGAGATCGACGATTAGCGGATGGCCATCGACGATCTGGCGGGCCAGGGCACCGACCTCGACCACCGCGCCGGCCAATCGCGGCGCCTTGCACCAGGTGTAGCCGCCCGGCGCGTCGGGCTCCGGCAAGGTGAGACCATGGGAGGGATGAGCGGGGGCCGCAGGCCGCGCCAGCCATGACGAGGCATGATCCTCCGCAATCTCCGCGGAACGAAACGCACGGGGACGCCCCGCCTCGACAATGCCACGCCTGAAAGCGTGTCCGCCGTTCATGCCATAGGCGCCGTAGCTCAGATAGCGCCCGGTGCCGCGTCCAAGCTTGTCGAGCCCCATCGCCTTCGACACGACTAGAAAATGGCGGAGATCGCCCCGCTCGGACGGAGCCGCGTCCATCCACGCATCGAGAGCTGCTTCACTGTCGAGCGCAGTTACCCGCTCCAGCGTATCGGCGAATAGCGAGGTTTCGAGAAACCTGCGCAGGGACGCAACGGTAGCCAAAAGGCGCACCTGCTCGCTGCCCCCGACCGCCCGCGTCGTTCCACCGGGCTGAAGCCCCAGCGTATGCGGCCAGCGTCCGGCAAGTATCCCCATCAAATGCAGAAACTCGGCACGCGCCGGAAGAACCTCGCGCGCCGCCGTGCCGCTGACCGCCTTGAACCTGGCCTCGGCAGCGCCGAACCATGGCTCGGCCCGATATACCGCCCGCGCGAAATCCGGCATGAAGAACAAATAGAAATGCGTCAGATGATCGGCGGTATTTTCGGCCGCCGTCACCAGGTTCTGGACCAGCGCGCCGTTGTCCGGTACCGCGACGCCCTGCATCGCCGCGAGCGCGGTGGCCGCCGCCATCGACTGCGATACCGAGCAGATACCGCAAATTCGCGGCGTATAGACCAGAGCATCGCTCGGGCTCTTGCCGACCAGGATCTGTTCGAACCCGCGAAACAGCGGAGAGTTGATGAAGGCCGCGCGCACCGCTCCCCCATCGATATCGAGTTTGATCTCGAGATCGCCCTCAACCCTGTTGAACGGCCCTACGACCCGGCGAGTCATTTCTGGGGTTTTCCCTGGCGCCCCACCGGCGGCACCACGATGTGATCGGCGACGGCATTCTTCCGAAGCCGTTCCGGCGTTGCGGCCTTGGAGAGGGAGGCCAGCGCCACGAACCACGCTTTGGGCATGTCGGTCGGAAGACCGACCGGGATGCCGGCGCGCTTCGGCGTCAGCGTAAAGGGATGATCCAGTTCCTCGAACCCGGGCTCCGTGCAACTGATGCAGGGATAGCCGCCGCGCGTGCACGAGCCCTCTCCGTTCCAGAGCCGGATATTGCAGTCGGCGTGAACCTGGGTGCCCATGCAGCCGAGATGCTCCATCATGCAGCCCATCTCGCTCAAATTTCGCGCGCTCGCCTTGAACTCGTAGAATTCGTTGCGGGTGCAGCCGTGATGGACGAGATGATCGGCATAGAAACGCGGCCGGCCGATGCCGTCGAGGTCGGCTTCCGTCAATGTGCCACCCGCGAGTTGCAGGAAGGTTTCGACGACCCACCCCGGATGAACGGGGCAGCCGGAAACATTGATCACCGGCAGTCCGGATCGGGTTCGAAAGCGCGGTCCGAGCAACCCGCCTGGCTCGCGCCCGTCGTAGACAAGCCCACAGGCGTCCGAAGGATTGTCGCCCGCCGCCGTGATGCCGCCGAAGGCCGCGCACGTTCCGACAGCGACGACGTGGTTCGCCAGCGGCGCTAGATCGGCGATCAGATCCTTCATCGGGCGCTCGCTGCCCGAGAGCATGTGAAAGCGCCCGGTCCCGCGCGGGCCACGGATTACCGACCCTTCGAGGCAGAGGATGTCGAGCGGCTCCTCACCCGAAATCAGGCGTGCAAGAAGTTCGTGCAGTTCGAATCCGGAAGCCTCGCTGAGCGAGGGGTGCCACGCCAGGTCGATGCCGGCGATATCCAGCACGGTCAGCAGGTCGGGGGACTCCGCACCGATCAGCGAGAGCGTACAGCCGCCGCAGCCGCCCGATTGCAACCACAAAAGGTTCAGGCGGCGAGGCTTACCGGGAGGGTTCTGCATCGGGCACCTCCTGCGCCGGCAAACGCAAGGTGAAGATTGCGCCGCCGTCCTCGTGATTGGCACCGTCGAGCTGCCCGCCCAACTCCTCCGCGAGGCCATAGCTGACATAAAGGCCGAGTCCGGTTCCCTTGCCGATCGGCTTCGTCGTGAAAAACGGCTCGAACAGTCGCTTCATCACCACGGCCGACATGCCGGGACCAAAGTCGCGCACGCGCACCACCACCCATTGGCCCTCGCGAGCGCCACTGACCACCAGCTTCGGTTCCGGCTGTTCGGCCATGACGTCGATGGCGTTTTGCACGAGGTTGACCATGATCTGATGAACCGGCCCACGCCGGCTGACGACCTCGAGCCGGTCAGGCAAATCGAGCACGACCTCCGGCTTGATCCGCGTCGTCTTCACCACCCAGCTGATCGCCGTGCGAACCACGCGGCTTACATTGAAGTTCTCCAGCGGCTCAGTCTGGGAACTGGAGAAGCGGCGCAGATCCTGGACGATTTCGCTCACACGTTCGGCACCCTCAAGGGTGCCTTCGACGAGCGGGCCGACGTCGAGCAGAATGCGGTCGATCTTCAGGGAATTGCGCAACTTGAGCAGTTGGTCCGGGCTTTCGCCCCGGTCGATCGCCTGAAGATATTTGGTGAGCCGCCCGCCATAACGCTTCAGCGCATGCATATTGCCGAACACGAAACTGATCGGATTGTTGAGTTCGTGGGCGACGCCGGCGACGAGACGGCCAAGTGCAGCCATCTTCTCCGAGAACACCAGCTGCTTCTGCGCCTGACGCAGATCCTGATGAGCGGCGGCGAGTTCGGTATAGGCGCGGCGCAGCTCGCCGACCGGACGGCCGATCAGCACGAGACCGACGAAGCGCCCCTTGTGATCGCATCGTGACGAGCAGCTCATCGACAGCAGCGTGGGCGTCCCGGTGCTGTCGATGAACGAAACCTCGCAATCTCCGAGACCCACGCCGCCGTGCAGCTTCGAGCGCAGCTCGTCGAACAGCGGCTCCTGGCCGTGAGCCAACAGCACCTCCAGCGGCTGCCCGGCGAGCGACTTGCCGCTTTGCCCCGTGAGCCGCTCCAGCGCCTGATTGACCTGCTCGATGCGGCCCGCCCGGTCGCAGACGATCAGCACGTCGGTCATGGCAGCGACCACGCTGTCGATGAACTGGCGCGCCTCCTCCAGTTCGGCGTTCTTCTGCTCCAGTTCGACCTGGGATTGAACGAGCTCGGAATAGACCTCGTCCATCTTGCGGATCACGTCGATCCAGGCCTCCTCGGACGCCGGCGACAGCGCAATGGCCTCGGCCACGCCGGCCCGCTCGATCAGTCCCGACGGCGCGTCCTTGTCATACGGCGTCAACACGGACAAGTTCCGATACTCCTCTGCCACTCAGGAGGCCGCCTTGCTGCGGGAGCGCGGATCGATCGGTTCGATCTTCTCCAGCCCGTAACGCTCGAGCT
>JBAQER010000738.1:0-1532 GCA_049286845.1 Bradyrhizobium sp. | reverse complement strand
ATGGATAGCGGAGTTGCTGAGAACACCGAGCGGCCGCAGATAGCGCAAGCCGTATCTGCTGAAGCTCCGCCAATCGAATTCCGTGAAGCAGAAGGCACTTGGCAGTTGGTGCCAGCGTGGGCAGCATTTCTAATTCGGTTCGGCTACATGTGGGCCCAGACCTCACACGCAGCCCGGCGGATAGCACTTATCTCGCTGCCGTGCGACTCGGCTGCAGCCGGACTCATCACGCTCGGCGCTCTCAAACGTCGGCTCGAGATGCCGGACGCAAATGACCGCGCTGCACACTTTGCACGTATTCGGTCACTAGCAGCGGGCGCCGCGCAATCCGTTGATCTGTACGATCAAAGGCTACGCGGGAGGAAACGGGGACCATACCGGTTGACGGGATATTTCTCAAGCGAAATGCCTTGGGCAAGTCGCGCTGGCGGGAGCGGTTCAAAGGTGACCATCTCCGCCGATACCGCACGGTTCTGGCAGTTTGCAGACGAACCTCCCGTTGAGATCCTGCAGGGAAGCCGGATACCCTTCGAGCCCTTCTATGGGGCACTCCCCACACCGCGAAGCCAGCTGTCGATTGCACAAAATCTCGCCTACTCCGACTCGGCCATATGCCTCGCAGGAAGTCCTGCCGGCGATGCAAGTACCAAACGCGTGATGTCCGAAATCAGCTTCCGCCTTCCGAATCGCGACACCACAAGCTTGGCCGACCTTCTGACAATCCATGGCTGGCAGCGGCAGAACGTGTCAAGGGTGGCCTTCTTCAACACTAGGAATGCAACGCCGGACCGGAGTTGTCCCAAGCCTAAGTTCGTCATTGCGTACGGCGACATAGCTTTCCTTGACGTCGTGAACCGGTTTTCGTCCAGCGATATAGTTGGAGTGATCAACCTGAGCGCCGACCGCGAGAAGCTCGATGCAGTGAGCGCGGCAATGGCCAACTTGGCCCAGTGGTTTACCGGTGATGAACCTCTTGCCACAAGCATCCCTGCCCCCCCGAGAGGAATAGCCATTGCACTCATGAGGGAGCGGGGCGAATGATGTCCGCCTCCAGCATTTTCGGATTCATCGCGACCCATCCGCCACTCGCGATCGAGCGGTTCGAATTCGAGATGACCGAGTTCGCAGGCATGCGCCGCAGCCTCGGCGGGATGGTGATGCTTCTGCGGGAATCGCAGGATGAAGCTGCGCTCGACCTCGCGGGTACCATTCGCCGCGTGCTATCGGAGTGGTTGACGGTTCCAGTGAGTTTTGAGACGTTCCTCGCCGACGATCTCCAGAGCGCAGTGGGACCGCCAGCGCATATCCGCACAAGATGGGGCTCAGAAATCGGCAACCTCTACGACGATGCCATCAGCAGTGCGCTGGAGTTGGCCGGCGCAACGAATCCGCTTAGGGAAAAGCTGATAGCGACGACGGCGGAGGCCGTCTCCAAGGGCGAGATTCTGCGGATCTTCTGTCACAGCTCCGCGGCGCCGCACTTCAAGCCATTCGCGCCGCCAGAGGCTTTCCTTCACAGTGCAGCGTGGTAC
>JBAQER010000737.1:0-2113 GCA_049286845.1 Bradyrhizobium sp. | reverse complement strand
GCAAAACCCTCCAGCAGATGCGGCGCCATCTGTCTGACCGCCATGATGTCGGCGACCGCGATCTTCTGGCTCGCCTCGATGCCGAACGCCGGCGCCGTATCGAACGCCGTCCGCGCATTGCGCCAGGTTTGCCCACGCATCTTGTCGTCATTGCCGACGACGCGATCGACCTCGGCCATGTCGGCAAACATCGCCGCTTGCGTCTGTGCCGCGCAGCCGGTGACGACGATGCGCACCTCCGGCCGCTCGCGCTTCAGCCGGCGGATCGATTGCCTCGCCTGGGCGACGGCCTCATTGGTGACGGCGCAGCTGTTGATGACGATGGTGTCGGCAAGCCCCGCGCGCTCGGCCTCCCGCGCGATCACTTCGGATTCAAACGCGTTGAGACGGCAACCGAAAGTGAGGACGTCGACGCTCATTATTCTCAGGCGACGCTGGCGAACAGCGCCGGATCGAACCGCCCCTCATATTCGAAATCGGCGGTGCCGGTCATCAGCACGTGATCGTCGCCCTCGCGCCACTCGATCGAGAGCTTGCCGCCGGGAAGCGTGATCTCGACGACACGGTTGGCGCGCTTCAGCCGTGCCGCGGCGACAGCGGTGGCGCAGGCCGCCGAGCCGCAGGCCTTGGTCAGCCCCGCGCCGCGCTCCCAGGTGCGGATCGTGATGTGATCGCGATCAACGATATGCGCCAGCGTGATGTTGGCGCGCTCGGGAAAGATCGGATGGTTTTCCAAGAGCGGCCCGAAGCGGGCGAGATCGTAGGCGTCGACGTCCTCGACCCAGAAGATCGCGTGCGGATTGCCCATCGAGACCACCGACGGCGAATGCAGGATCGGCGCATCGATCGGTCCGACCTGCAATTCGATGTAGCGGGTGTCGCGGAACTCTTCCGCCAGCGGAATATCCTGCCAGCCGAACTTCGGCGCGCCCATGTCCACGGTGTAGAGATCCGGACGCGGCCCCTGCCAGCAGTTCAGCAACCCTGCCCTGGTCTCGAAGGTGACGGCGGTCTGGCCGGTCTTCTCGAACAGCCGCCGCACCACGCAGCGCATACCGTTGCCGCAGGCGCCCGATTCGGAGCCGTCATTGTTGAAAATGCGGATGAAAGCCTCGGTGCCCGCAAGCCGCGGCGGCTGCAGCACCATCAGCTGGTCGTAATGCACGCCGGCGGGGGAAGCGACCGCGCGCGCATCCTCCGCCGTGACGGGGGCCGGCCTGTCGCGCAGATCGACCACGACGATCTCGTTGCCGATACCGTTCATCTTGGCGAATGCGTGGTTGGCGAGCGCGCTCATGGAATTTCCGTAAATTATGCCTGTCTTATATGGCGAATATCCCCCGATTGGCCAGTGCGGCGAATCTGTGTCTGACCCCCGCGCCCGGCGGGCGGCGCGCATGACGTATCTGTCATGGGACGGAATCGAGCCTTGCGTGTTAACGTTGCAAGTCTGCATTTTGCCGGCCCGTCCGGGGCGGGCCGGCAAACGGCAGCAGCCACACGGCCCAGGGGACCATCCGAATGAATTTTATGCGTTCTTACCGCACCACCATGATCGCGCTGATACCGCTGGCGGCGTTGACCTGGGGTGGCGCCGCGCTGGCGCAATCGCCGGCGCCGGCGGCCAGCCCAACGGCTACGCCGGCCCCTCCCGCGGCGAGCAGTCCGGCGACACCGGCGCCGGCCCCATCAGCAACACCGAGCCCGGCGCCGACGGAAACCCCTGCCCCGGCTGCAAGCCCTTCCGTCCCGCCCGCGGCTCCCCCAGCAGCCGCGCAGACCCCGGCAACGCCGCCGGCGGCCGCGCCGGTTCAGACCGCCGATCCCTTCGGCGAACAGATCACGCTGGAGCCAAAAAAGGTCGTCATCGTCAAGGGCAACGCCAACTGGGATTCGGCGTTCGACACCCTGATCGATTCCTTCAAGACGCTGACCGCGCTGCTCGACAAGCAGGGCATCAAGGCATCGGGCAATCCGATGATCGTCTACACCTCGACCGACGACACCGGCTTCACCTTCCTCGCCGAAATCCCGGTCGAGCAGGATCCGAAAAACCTGACCAAGGACATGAGCATCGGCAAATCGCCCGACGGCAAGGCGCTGAAATTCGTCC
>JBAQER010000736.1:0-3777 GCA_049286845.1 Bradyrhizobium sp. | reverse complement strand
GGGACCGGCTTACCGCTGCTGCGATCCCTTCAGGCGCTGACGCCCGCGCCGATCGGACACGACACGCCGGTGCCGCCAAGCCCGCAATAGCCGGCCGGATTCTTGGCCAGATACTGCTGATGATAGTCCTCGGCGAAATAGAACTCGCCTGAAGGCGCGACCTCGGTGGTGATGGTGCCGAGGCCCTTTGCCGTCAACGCCTTTTGGTAGGCCGCCTTCGACGCATCGACGGCTTTGCGCTGCGCATCGCCGAAGGTGTAGACCGCGGAACGATACTGGGTGCCGACGTCATTGCCCTGACGCATGCCCTGGGTCGGGTTATGGCTCTCCCAAAACGCCTTCAGGAGCTGCTCGTACGAAATCTTCTTCGGATCGAACACCACCAGCACCGCTTCGGTATGACCGGTGCGGCCCGAGCAAACCTCCTCATAACTGGGGTTTGGGGTATGCCCGCCGGCATAGCCGACGGCCGTGGTGTAGATGCCATCGCCGAGCTCCCAGAATTTGCGCTCCGCACCCCAGAAGCAGCCGAGCCCGAACACCGCCTGCTCCAGCCCTGCGGGGTAAGGCGGCTGCAGCTGGCGGCCATTCACGAAATGGCTCTTGGCCGTAGGGATCGGCTGCGAACGGCCGGGCAGCGCCTCGGCTGCGCTCGGCAGTGCTGTGGTCTTGCGCATGAAAAACATCGGTCACCTCCCGGCGGAATGCTGAAACTCGTGGGAACAGTGTGCGTCTCTGATATCGTCTCCAATATAGGCGTTTACGTCGGCGGCCATAGCCTCGTTACGCCGGGGCTGCGAACACGAACGCGGCAACGCCTTCAGCGCCCGTAGGACCAAGCCTCCCGGATCGGCTTTCCCCGGGTCAATTCCGCGAATAGCCGATCAGCGGCTTGCGCGGCCGGAACAGCAGCATCAGGAGAATACCCAGCACGCCCATCACGGCAAACACCGGCTGGTCCAGGATGACCTTGGCGACGCTGGTCCAGAGCCAGGGCGCCACGCCTTCGACCCAGGCCCGGAATGCCTGCTGGCTGGACTGATGGATATCGTTCCAGAATTGCCCGAACCGGGTGAATTGCAGGGTCTGATCGGCCACCCAGCGGGCGCCGTCATAGACCATGAAGATAAATCCGCCGGCCAGCAGCAGCAGCCCCACAAGTCGGAAGAAACCGCGGATCATGCGTCACCTTATCTCTGTCGCGCCCGGAACGCCGTCAGGCCTTACCGGGGGCCCCCAGGAAATTCAACCACTTCAGCATCTTATCCGTGCTTCCGGGCCGGGCCCGCCGGCCCGGCCGGGCCCGGAAGGCGTTGACGCTGCCAAGCGCGCCCTCTATAAGACCGGCAATGGCGGCGGGCGCAATCCCGCCGCCGCTGTTCTTTGAGCGGCGCCGTCGTGAGAGCATATTGGCTTTCGAAAACGGCATTCTCGGGAACACTGGAAAACACCCCGCGTCGATCATGCAGTTGAAGGTTTGGCAGGCTCTGGCCCGCTGCGATCGGTCACCGCCGAAGGATATTTGAGAACATGGCCAATACCACTTCCGCCAAGAAGGCGACGCGCAAGATTGCCCGCCGCACCATCATCAACAAGTCGCGCCGCACCCAGATGCGCGGCGCGGTACGTACCGTGGAAGAAGCGATCAAGAGCGGCGACCGCGATGCGGCGCTGAAGGCGATGACGCGCGCGGAACCGGAACTGATGCAAGCAGCGCAGCGCAACATCATTCACAAGAACAATGCGAGCCGAAAGGTCTCGCGGCTCGCGCATCAGATCGCAAAGCTCGCGAAGTAAGACTGATCGAAAACGATATTCGTCAAAGAGCCCGGCCCCGCCGGGCTTTTTCTTTTTCCTACGTGCCGTTCTGCGCAATCGCCTTGGCGAAACTCTTGGGCGTCCCGTAATTTTACTGGCGCCCTATGTAGGAAGGCAGACTCTAGGAAGCTCGCGAGGGCGAGCGCCGCTTTGATGCAGATCAAGCGATCGGCCACGCTTTTGAAAAAGCAATCGCGACGCCGCGACGCGACGAGAAGCGCTTCGCGGGTTACCCTGTTCCGACGAGCAAAAAAAATGGCGCTTGCGTAGTCACTTATCGGCATAGTGGCGGCAGGTTGTTTGAAAATTCATTTTCGCCTCGCCCAACGTTAAACGAATTATGAATTTATTTGGCGCGGTTGTCAGAAATGTCACAGCGGTTCTGCATTTCGAATCTCCGCACAGATTCAAAACGTTGCCGCCTTCCAAAAAATCTGCCGCGTGATTTCGCAGACGCGAAGCGAACTTTTCGCCTCGCTACGTGAATCATTTTCGTTGCGGGAAACAAGCCATGATGTATCTCTAAGAGGGTTCGCGGCGCCCACGGCTCTTCAGACCAGCGCGGTTTAAGAAACGGGGCGGACGTGCAAATCGGCGGCGGTGTGCGCGTTGGCGACGCTTTCCAAGCGATTGTCGGGTAAAACCTCATAGCGATATGGGGAATGTGGATCTGTGTCGAAATTTCTCAAGGCGAGGCACTCGTTGTCTCGCTGGCCTAGAACAAGAGAGATACGCACCGGCCAACCGAGCAATGCGCTGGGCGAAGCCTCAGAACGGGTAAGACAAACGGGCTGAACGAAGCGGTATCGCGTCTGAACGATTTTCGGCTTCAGGCGTTGCCGACTGAATTTGAAACACGCGTAGAATGACAACTCGCCGTGAGCAATCAAGGCGAGAGGGGGAGGCTGTATGCTTAACGGAATCATCGCAGTAGTCGATCAAATGCCAATCTCCACCGATGACGTATCGGCCGCTTTGGACATTGCCTGTACGCAGCCCCCCGCGCGCACTCCGGACAGACCGTCGAGTACGCGCTGACCTCGCGAATACTTCTTTTCCATCTCTGATTTTGCCAGACGGCGTTTCGCCGAACGGCCGGTCTATGCCTGGAGACGAAGCTCGCTTGAGGTCACGCCGCGCAGGGACACCCGCACGGCGGTTTCGCCAGCCAAAATTTACTCCCATTAGAAAAGTCGTTGGAAATGACAAATACGGAACAGGATCGCTGGTCACGCGTGAAGGGTCGGCTGCGCTCGAGCGTGGGAGAAGACGTCTACACAAGCTGGTTTGCGCGCATGGACCTGGAAGGCGTGCAGGATGAAAGCGTCCGGCTTTCGGTGCCGACGCGGTTTCTCAAGAGCTGGATCCAGGCCCATTACGCCGAACGCGTTCTCACCTGCTGGCAGGCAGAGATGCCGGAGGTGCACCGGATCGATCTCACCGTGCGCACCGCGATGCGCTGCGTGGCGCCAGCCAAGGAGGCCGCTTCCGCCCCGCTCGACGCGCGCCGTTCCGAGCGGTCCGACGGCCGTCCCGCGCCCGAATTGCGCGCCACCGCGACCGCGCCGGTATCCGCCAGCCATGACGCCCTCGGCGGCTCGCCGCTCGATCCTCGCCTGACCTTCGGAAGCTTCGTCGTCGGCCGCTCCAACACGCTGGCGCATGCGGCGGCGCGTCAGGTTGCGGAGGGACGGCGCGGCGACAGCGTGATGTTCAACCCGCTCTACATCCACGCCGGCGTCGGCCTCGGCAAGACCCATCTGCTGCAGGCGGTGACCTGGGCCGGCAATTCCGGCAGCGAGCGCAAGGTGCTCTACCTCACCGCGGAAAAATTCATGTACGGCTTCGTGGCCGCGCTGAAGACCCAGACCGCACTGGCCTTCAAGGAAGCGCTGCGCGGCATCGACGTGCTGGTGATCGATGACCTGCAGTTCCTGCAGGGCAAGACCACGCAGGCCG
>JBAQER010000735.1:0-2029 GCA_049286845.1 Bradyrhizobium sp. | reverse complement strand
CTGCTGCCCTTCGTCCCCGATGTGGGCTACGCGATCGCGCTCTTGTTCCTGCGCAGTGCGTTGTCGCAGATGGATGTGCCGACGCGGAGTTCCTATGTGATGGCGATCGTGACGCCGGCGGAACGGCCGGCCGCGGCGAGCATCACCTCGGTGCCGCGCAGCCTCGCCTCGGCCCTAAGCCCGTTCCTCGCGGGCTGGATGCTGGGCCTGTCGTCTTTCGGCTGGCCGCTGCTGGTAGCCGGCGGGGTGAAAATCGTCTATGACCTGCTGCTGCTCGCGCTGTTCAGAAAAATACGGCCGCCGGAAGAAGAAGACCAGCGCCGCTGAAGCGCGGAACCCTGCGTCCTTAAGGGGAATGGCACTTACTTAAGATTCTACGCATGACCATAGATGGCTATCTGCCGACGGGCCTGAGCGCGAGGTACTTTCAACCACGGGTAGGGCTTGGGTCTTCGTTTGCGCGCCCGGGGCTCTATTCGTCCGGGCCTGTTGCCCACTTTCAATTGGGCGATCAACCTGAACAATGTGGGGTTGTGCAGTGCCGGATGGTTCGGGAGACGTTGCGAAGTCCACTCCATCCACATCTGCACGGTGTGTTTGAAGCTGAGTTCGCGCGGGTGTACGCCGGCATCGAACGCTGCCTGCGTCATGAGCAGACGGATCAGGTTGTAGGCCAGCAGATGAACCCACATTTCTTTCTCGTTCATCTGCGGAGTCTGACAACTGAGCACGTCCATGCCCAAGGTAGTCTTGATGTTGCGCAGGTCGAGCTCCACGTTCCAGCGCAACCCGTAGAGCTTGGACAATTCGGCCTTTCGAACCCTGCGGTGATCGAGCATCGTGGTGACCAGAATTTGGCCCTCAACTTCGACTTCCCTCACGGTGATCTCATCGGGGAAGGTTTCGTAGTGTTCCTGCGTCATCCATTGCGGGCGGCTCTTCGGTTTGGGCCAGTGCACCAGGTGATCGCGCTTGCCCAGCCGTTGGCCGCGACGAAAGTCGGTGATGCGTGCGCCGTTCTGTTCGAACAGAACCTCTACGCCAGCTGCCTGCAGCGTCGCGATCAGAAAGTAATTGCAATAAAAGGCATCGGCGAGCATCACATCCTCAGCGGAAAATGCCGCACCCAGACCACGCAGCAGTCCCAGCTCGCTGCTGCCCTTGCCCGAATATGCACCCATCGCGGCATCTATGATCGCTCCGGTGGACAAACAAATCACCGCGACAATCCGTGCGAGCGGAAAGCCCACCCCTTCGGCTTGGCTCTCCGGCTGGGGATAGCGCGCCTGGTTCTCCGGCGTATCCGGCATCGATATCCCGCTTCCGTCCACCAGCTTTATCGTCCGTCCCCGCCAGCGCCAGCCGGCCTGCGCCCGTGCGCTCAGCAGTTGGCCTGTCTCTCGCGTGAGCGCCATCGCCATCTCAACGGGCAGGCGTTGCCGCGCTTTGCAGTACGCCCCGGTATGCACGCTGTTTGCGCTCAACCCTTCGGCCACACGCCGCGCCGCCCAGCCATTGACCGCTTTCTGGCACGAACCGTCCTCGTTCAGGGCTTGCATCATGAACATGGACAAGGTCACCGTCGGCGGGTACAGCCGCTCGCGATGCTCCGGCAGATACGCTTCGGTCTTGTCCAACAGCTCAGGGCCCGTGAGTACATTGAAAAAATCCACCGCTTCGATCTCTCGAACGCGCCGGCTAATCCTCTTTCGGTGTTGCTGCGATTCAAACTTCGCACTATGATCTGTCAAGGCTGGCCTCGGGAAAAGTGGATGGATTGTTTGGCGACAACATCTTACCAATCCCAGCCAGCCTTTCTCTTTCCTTTCAACCCCTTTGCCTCACACGCCTATGCCGTTGAGGCTTAAGTAAGTGCCATTCCCCCTAAGCCCAAAATTTCCAGCGTGTCTCCGGAGAGAAATCGAAGGATTTCCTCTCCACCGGCGACCATACCCGCCCTATGCTCTGGCTGATTTTGCGCCGCGACCGACGCCGCCAATTGTTCTTCCGCGGTGACGCTGTTCTGGAA